>NZ_JBYTAG010000040.1:0-32942 GCF_058787995.1 Cupriavidus sp. FW305-27 | reverse complement strand
CCCCCCCCCCCCCCCCCCCCCCCCCCCCCCCCCCCCCCACGCCGGTGCAGCCGGTGGTCACCATCAGCGTGGGCGCGGTCTGGACCGTGCCGGAAGCGCCGCGGCTGGAGCCGCTGCTGCACCGCGCCGACAGCGCTATGTACCGGGCCAAGCGCGCGGGACGCAACCGCTTCATGCTGGACGGCGACGCCTGAGCGGCACGGCTACGACGCCGCACCTGCCCGCCCCACGGTGGCGCCGTGCAAGGCCACCAGCCGCGCCGCCGCCTGGCTGACCCATGCGGGCCGCGGCGCGGCGTCGAGCCAGTACTTGACCTCCAGGCCCAGCGCGGTATCGCCGCTGATCACCAGCCGGCGCTGGAAGAACAGCGTGTCGGTATCGGCCTCGCCGCCCAGCAGGCGCAGGTAGTCGACCGCGCAGGCGCGCAGCGTCAGCTCAGCCTCGGCGTCCGCTGCCGCGGCACGAAAGCGCCCGCCTTCGCAGCGGAACGGCACGGCCAGCCCAAGGTCCTGCACCGTCAGCAGGAAGGCGTGTCCGTCCAGTGCGGCCGGTGGCTCCAGCCATCCCGCTCGGCGCGCCAGCTCCAGCGCCGCCACCAGCGGCAGCGCCCTGGCACGGGCGGGCATGCGCCGGTGCACGCCCGCGATCAGCTTGTGCAGCGCGCTCATGCCCGGGCCTCCCAGGCGATGCCCGCGCTGCCGTGCCAGTAGCCGTTGCAGGGCTGGGCGCCGGTCGGCGTGATGCCGCTGGCAGCGGGTGCCTGTTCACCAGCACGAATCGCCGCGAGCTGTTGCACCACCTGCAGCGTGCCGGACGAATGCGGGCTCACGCGCAGCATCCCCACCCCCATCCGCGCCATCGCCAACGCCTCTGCGCACAGGTCCAGGCAGGTGGCGCTCTGCGTCTGCACGCCGTTGAGCGTGAAGAACGCCTGCCCCTCGCCGGTGGCTGCCACCAGGCCGTCGGGATAGTCCATGCAGCGGAACTCGCAACTGTCCTTGCGCAGGCGATGGTGGCGCGCGGTAAAGCAGCGCGCCGAGAACGCCAGCGGCAGCCGGCCCCAGACAAAGGCTTCCAGGCGCATGCCGGTGGGGCGCGCCGCTGCCAGCGCGGCCAGTGTGGCGCCATCCATCTCCACCGGCGCGACGCAGCCGGCCGCGCCCAGCCCGGCCAGCCACGCCAGCGTATCGGCGTGGTAGACATTGAGGTGGGGGCCGCCGACAAAGGGCCGCCCTTGCATGCAGCGCACCGCGCCAAGGTCGTTGGCCTCGACCAGGTAGTCGTCCTGGGCGCAGGCGCGGCGCATCCAGGCGATGTCAGTGTCGGACTCCACCAGCACCGGCGTGGACAGCACCACCTCCTTGCCGGCATCGCGCAGCATTTGCGCAATCTCCAGCCATTGCGCATGGCGGACTTCATGGCGGCGCGTGCAGACGGTCTCGCCGAGATAGACGCGGTCGACCGGCGCATCGGCGACCGACGCATAGAACTGCATCACGGCCTCGCGCGGCCAGTAGTACAGCAGTGGGCCCAGGGCGATGCCGAAGTCGGGCATCGCTACGGTTTGCGGCATCGCGGCCGCGGCAATCTCTGGCATGGGAAGCTCCGTCATGGCCGGTTCAAGGCAGATCGATGTCATGGGTGTCACCGCCACGGCCGGTCATAGGCGCCTTGCGTGACCTGGTCGCCTTCGGCATGGCGCCCCAGCGTGCTCTGCCACTCTTGCCGCGGCACGAAGCGTGCCGGATCGGCGCAGGCCGCGTCGATGGCCGCGCGCAGCACACCGACCACATCGCCCACATAGCGCGGGCTGCGCTGCCGGCCTTCGATCTTGATGGCAGCGATGCCCATGTCGATCAGCGCCGGCAGCAGCGACAGCGCATTGAGGCTGGTGGGCTCTTCCAGCACGTAGCCGCGCTCGCCCTCCACCTCGAAGCGGCCCTTGCACAGCGTGGGATAGCCGGCCGGCTCGCCCGGCGCATAGCTGTCGATCAGGATGCCCGACAGCCGCGCCTGCATGGTGCCGTCCTGCTCGGTCCAGCGCACCGCGTGCGCGGGCGAGCAGACGCCCTTGTTGTTGGGCGAGTCGCCGGTGGCGTAGGACGACAGCAGGCAGCGCCCCTCGGCCATCACGCACAGGCTGCCGAAGCCGAACACCTCCAGCTCCACGCTGGTCTGGCGCGCCAGCTTGCCGATCTGCGCCAGCGACAGCACGCGCGGCAGCACCACGCGGCGGATATGGAAGCGCTCGCGCATCAGCTCGATGGCGTCGGCGTGCGTGGCCGAACCCTGCACCGACAGGTGCAGGCGCAAGCCCGGATGGCGCTCGCACGCATAGTCCATCAGGCCGGCGTCGGCCATGATGACCGCGTCGGCGCCAAGGTCCGCCGCCGCATCGACCGCGCGCTGCCATTGGGCCACCGCGCCCATCTGGGCAAAGGTGTTGATCGCGAACAGCACCTCGGCGCCGCGCGCGTGGGCTTCGGCCACGCCGGTGCGGATGTCGGCCTCGGTAAAGTTCAGGCCGCCGAAGTTGCGCGCGTTGGTGGCATCGCGCAGGCCCAGGTAGACCGCGTCGGCGCCGTGCTGCAGCGCCATGCGCAGGGCCGCCAGCGAACCGGCGGGCGCAACGAGCTGGGGCCGGCGCGGCACGTTCGCCGCGGTGGATGGAGCTGGGGAGGCAGGGGTCATCGGTGATGGCGCCGGCGGCGGCGCGAAGATGAAGACAGCCGCCGATGCTAGCCAAGCGCTTGCAGCAGGGGCTTGACCGCGCGCAAACCCACGCCAACCGCACACCGCCCGCGCCGGCCTATGCCGGTCGGCGTAGGCCGATGGCAGGCCACCACCGCGCGCTTGACCTGCGGCAAACGCCGGCACGTGCCGCTGTGCCACGCTTGCCCGGTCATCCACGCGGCTGGCCGCACGCCGGCCCCGCGCCCATCCTCTTCCGGAGATTTTATGAATCAACCCTGGCTCAAGCTGGCCGGCCGCCGCCTGCTGCCCATCGTGCAGGGCGGCATGGGCATCGGCATCTCGGCCCACCGGCTGGCCGGCGCCGTCGCGCGCGAGAACGGCGTCGGCACCATCGCCAGCATCGACCTGCGCCACCACCACCCCGACCTGATGGAACGCACCCGCGGCAGCCGTGACAAGCCCGCCATCGAAGCCGCCAACCTCGAAGCGCTGGATCGCGAGATCCGTGCCGCGCGCACGGCGTCCGAGGGCCGCGGGCTGATCGCCGTCAACGTGATGAAGGCGGTGGGCTCGCACGCCGCGCTGGTGCGGCAATCCTGTGAAAGCGGCGCCGATGCCATCGTCATGGGCGCTGGCCTGCCGCTGGACCTGCCCGAACTGACCGCCAGCCACCCCAGGGTGGCGCTGATCCCGATCCTGTCCGAGGCGCGCGGCATCGGCCTGGTGCTGCGCCGCTGGATGAAGAAGGGCCGCCTGCCCGATGCCATCGTGGTCGAGCATCCGGCCCATGCCGGCGGCCATCTGGGCGCGGCCAGCATCCAGGACCTGTCAGAGCCGCGCTTTTCGTTTTCGCGCGTGCTGGCCGAATGCCGCGAGCTGTTTGCGCAGCTCGGGCTGGCCTGGGACAGCATTCCGCTGATCCTGGCCGGCGGCATCGACAGCCATGCCAAGGTGCGCCACTGGCTGGGCGAGGGCGCCGCCGCGGTGCAGCTGGGCACGGCCTTCGCCGTGACCGAGGAATGCGATGCCCACCCGGCCTTCAAGCAGGTGCTGGCCACGGCGCGGCCCGAGACCCTGCGCGAGTTCACCAGCGTGGCCGGGCTGCCCGCGCGCGCCGTGCTGACGCCGTGGCTGTCGCGCTACCTGTCGAGCGAGTCGCGGCTGCAGCGCCGCGCCAGGCCGCGTGAATGCCTGGAGGGCTTCGACTGCCTGCAGGCGTGCGGGCTGCGCGACGGCATTGCCCGCATCGGCCAGTTCTGCATCGACCTGAAGCTGGCGCAGGCCGTGCGCGGCGACGTGGAGCGCGGCCTGTTCTTCCGCGGCCGGGGTGCGCTGCCCTTCGGCGAGGCGATCCGGCCGGTGGCGGAGCTGATGCACTATCTGTTGACGGGGGAAAAGCCCGCCGGGCTGGCACCAGCCTGACGGCAACAGCTTCAGCAATCTGAGCGAGCCAACTCGCAAGGCCGGCAAGTGCAACGGGCGCCGCACACCCGCAGCAGGAAAGACTTTGTCAGCAATCTGAGCGCGGCGGTAATCCGCCGCGCTTCTTCATCTCCCGCATGCATCGCAACGCTCCCAGCAGTTGCCACCCCAGCCACGCATTGGCGCCCGCCAGCAGCACGCCGCCAGCGCGGGCCAGCGGCGCCGGCGCCAGCGGCACCGCCAGCAGCAGGACGTAGGCAGCCAGCAGCAGCCATGCCTGCCGCCGTTGCCGGCCCGGCACGATGATGGCCTGCATGGCCGGCACCCGCGCGCGCGGCGGCAGCAGCCGGCGCAGGTGCAGCCAGGCCAGGAACGGCACGATCTTGCCGAGCATGGCCGTGACCGGCAGCACGCCCACGCCGACCAGCGCCATGGTGCCGGCCCACCATGCCAGCGGCAGCCCGGTGGCGGGCAGCACCACGGCCGCCGCCCCCAGCAGCGCCGCGCCTGCCATGCTGGCGCATGCCACCGGCCAGAGCAGCCACAGCGGATCATGGCGCCGCCGCGCGCGCAGCGTGCCGGCCAGCCCGCATGCGCCCACCACCGCCACGAACGCCAGCCACACGAGCAGCACGCCATACGCCAGCGCACGGTGATCCGGCCACAGCATTGCCGCGGCGCTGAACAGCGCCAGCGGCAACCAGTGCGCCATGGGCAGCCAGCGCCCGATCGCCGCCGGCAGGCGTGGCACCTGCCAGAACATCGGCAGCACGGTGGTGGCCACGCCGGTCACTAGCGCCGCCAGCCAGCCGCCCAGCGCCCACGCCATATGCAGGCCGAGCCAGCGCGCCACCGGCACGCGCCACCAGCCGCCGAAGGCGCCGGCCAGCACCATGCCGCACAGCACCGCGACCATCAGCGGCGCGCCGATGCCGGCAAGGGTGCGCGTGGTGGCATCCACTGCGGCCACGCGCCGGCCCGCAGCCAGCAGGATGGCCCCGGCCAGCAACAGGATCACGGCCACGGCCGCAGCCGCCTGCATCGCCACAGGCTCGCCGCCGAGCAGGCCAATGCCCAGGGCGGTGGCCACGCCCGCGCCGGCTGCGGCCATGAACGGCGCAAGCAGCCCCGCACCCGGCACGGCCACGCCGGCCACCACCGGCATCATCTGGAACAGCGCGCCCACCATGACCGGCAGCAGCATGCCCAGCGCCAGCACATGCACCGCCACCAGCGCCAGTGGCGCAAAGCGGTCCGGCAAGCCGCCGGGCGGACCGGCGGCAAGCAAGACTCCCGCCGCAGCACCAAGCCACGGCGCCGGCATCAGGCAGCCGAACACCACGGCCAGGCGCGGGGCGCGTTCATAGTCGAAACTGGCTGCCTTCACGCCTTGCTTCTCCCCATCAATGTTGGGACCCGATGCTAGGCCAGGGCAGGTCGTGGGGATTTGACCGCAGATAAGTCCGACGATGTATCCCCGCGCCATGCGCTGGAGCGATATGTCACGACGTGACAGGCCTGGTGTGTGGGCGGTATTCCCCGCAAATGACAAGCCGATGCGCCGCCGGCCGCACATGCCAGACGCCGAAGCCGGGTTTTCTTGATCTGGCGCAGGAAGCCCCGCGTGCTGCGCAGGGAAAATTGCCCTCGATGCCAGCGCGCAGCCATGCACGCGCCGGCCGCCGGGCCACCACCCGGCTTCCCCCGACTGGTAGCCCCCGATACCGCCATGTTCCGAACCGATCCTCCAGCCGCCAGCGCCGCGGCGGACTTCCGCGCCGCCGGCCTGCCGGCGCTGCGCGACCGCCTCTCCACCCGCATCATCTCGCTCTCGCTGGCCGTGCTGCTGGTGGTGCTGGGCATGATTGCCGGCACGCTGTGGCTGTCATGGAAGCTGGAGGGCGCGGGTGCCGCCATCAATGACGCCGGCAGCCTGCGCATGCGCGCCAACCGCGTGGCGATCGAACTGACGCTGGCGCAGGCGCGCCAGGACAATGCACTGGCCGAGCAGGTGCAGGCGCTGGACGCCACGCTGGCCCTGCTCAGGAAAGGCGACGCGGCGCGCCCGCTGTTCCTGCCGGACGAACCCGCCATCCATGCCCAGATGACCCGTGTCACGCAGGGCTGGCAACAACGTCTGCGCCCGCTGGCGGTAGCCGGAACGGGCGAGCACGCAGCGCCGGCAAGCTATATCGCCGCACTGCCCGGCTTCGTCGCGCAGGCCGATCGCCTGGTTGGCATGATCGAGCATGACAGCGCGCGCAAGACCGACTGGCTGCGCTTGTCGCAGATCGCGCTGGCGGCAATGGCCTGCGTCGGCACCGTGGCCGTGATCTACCTGCTCTACCTGTGGATCATCCTGCCGGTGCTGCGGCTGCAGGACGGCCTGCGGCGCATGGCCGCGCGCGAGTTCTCGCTGCGCCTGCCGGTGGAAAGCCGCGACGAGTTCGGCACCCTCAGCGAAGGCTTCAACCGCATGGCCGGCGAACTGCAGGGGCTGTACCACGACCTGGAGACGCGCGTGGCACAGAAGACCGCCGAGCTGGAACGCCAGAACCGCGACCTGGAGACGCTCTACGACATGGCCGCCTTCCTGAACCAGGCCGCCGATGCCGAGGCCATGGCGCGCGGCTTCCTGGAACGCGTGATGCGCCAGTTCGATGCCGATGGCGGCAGCGTGCGCGTGCTGGACAGCCGCCATGGCAGGATGCACCTGCTGGCAGCCGCCGGCCTGCCGGCCGCGCTGGCAGAATCCGAATCCTGCGCGGCGGCCAACGCCTGCCATTGCGGCGACGCCACGCGCGAGGCCGTGGTCGCCATCGTCGACCTGCGCGCGGCGCAGCGCCAGGGCGCCGCCGGGGATGCCACGCCCTGCAGCCGCAACGGCTTCCAGTCGCTGGCGGCCTTCCGCATCGAAAGCCAGCGCGGCGCCACCGGCGTGTTCGCGCTGCACTTCCGCACGCCGCGCGCGCTGCCCCCGTCAGACCGCCAGATGCTGGAAACACTGGGCCAGCACCTTGGCACCGCGCTGGAACACCTGCGCCTGTCCGCGACCGCGCGCCAGCTGGCGGTGGTGGAAGAGCGCAACCTGGTGGCGCAGGGCCTGCACGACAGCATTGCCCAGGGCCTGAACTACCTGAACCTGCAGGTGCAGCTGCTCGACGCCGCGGTCGAACGCGACGACCTGGCCGAGACCCGTGAGATCGTGCCGATGCTGCGCCACGGCGTGGAAGAGAGCTACCAGGACGTGCGCGAACTGCTGAACAACTTCCGCTCGCGGCTCGGCACCGGCGAGCTGCGACCGGCGGTGGAAGAGACCGTGGGCCGCTTTCGGCGCCAGTGCCGCACCGAGGCCACGCTCGCCATTGACGAGAGCGGCGGCGCCTGGCCGCTGGCGCCGGAGCAGCAGCTGCAGGTGCTGTTCATCCTGCAGGAGGCGCTCTCCAATGTGCGCAAGCACGCCATGGCGGCGCACGTGGCGGTGGCGCTCAGCCACGGCCGCGATTTCCGGCTGGTGGTGCAGGACGACGGCGAGGGCTTCGATCCGGAGGAAATCGCCACGCGCGCCGAAGCGCATATCGGCCTGAACATCATGCGCGAGCGCGCGGCGCGGCTGGGGGCGCAGCTGCACGTGCAGGCCCGCCCCGGCCACGGCGTGCGCATCGAACTGGTGCTGCCCGCCGGCCGCTCTTCCGGCGCCCGCGAGTTCGCCGACACCCGCCCCGCCCCCACGACCACCGAGACCCAGCCATGACCATCCGCATCCTGCTGATCGACGACCACACCCTGTTCCGCTCCGGCATCCGTGCGCTGCTGCAGCGGCAGGCCGACTTCGAGATCGTCGACGAAGCCGCCGACGGCGTGGAAGGCATCAAGCGCGCCAAGCAGCACCGTCCCGACGTGATCCTGCTGGACCTGAACATGCCCGGCCTGTCCGGCCTGGAGGCCCTGCAGCTGCTGGTGGAAGACCTGCCGCGGACCGCCGTGATCGTGCTGACCGTGTCCGAGGAAGCCGAGGAACTGGCTGCCGCGCTGCGCGGCGGTGCGCGCGGCTACCTGATCAAGAATATCGAGACCGAGGCGCTGATCGCCGGCATCCGCCGTGCCGCGGCCGGCGAGCCGGTCATCTCCGACAGCATGACCGCCAAGCTGGTGGCCCAGTTCCGCGCTCCCGCACCGGTGGCCGCGGCGCGCCAGGACGAAGCGCCGCGGCTGACCGCGCGCGAGCGCGAGATCGTGCAGGGCCTGGCGCGCGGCGAAAGCAACAAGGAGATCGCGCGCGACCTGGGCGTGGCGGAAAGCACGGTGAAGATCCACGTGCAGAACATCCTGAAGAAGCTGAACCTGGCCAGCCGCGTGCAGGTGGCCGTCTATGCCGTCGAACACGGGCTGAACGCAGCGTGCTGAACGCGGCGCAGTGACCGCCACGACAGCCCTGCATGTTGCGCGCCCGACACCCCAACGTCGTCCGATTCCTACAGCGATTTCAGCCCTAGTCCGGGGGGACGCCGGCGCCCCCTGATCTAGGCTGAACTGTAAGCAGTTGGCTCTCCGAGGCCACCCGGTCCGGAAGCCCGGCTTGCCAGATCCACAACAAGGAGCACGCCATGGGAATCGGCACCATTCTCCTGATCATCCTTATCCTGCTGCTGATCGGCGCGTTGCCGGCCTGGCCCTACAGTTCCGGCTGGGGCTACTGGCCTAGCGGCGGCCTGGGCCTGATCGTCCTGATCGTGGTGCTGCTCGTGGTGCTTGGCCGGATCTAGCGTTCCCGGCCAGCCTGCGGGCAACGCACGCCGGCTGGCGCACGCAGCGGCGCCAGCGCGGGGCTACCCTTGTCGCTGCCGCGCCGGCGCCCTATAACGAAGCGCGGGCGTGTGCCACCGCATCGCCCGGTTCCTTCCCCCATTTGCAAGGAGACCCAGATGCCAGCCAAATCCAAGGCGCAACAGCAGGCCGCGGGAGCGGCGCTCTCCGCAAAGCGCGGCGAAAAGAAGGCCGGATCGCTCAAGGGACCTTCCCGCTCGATGTATAAATCGATGAGCGAGAAGGAGCTCGACAAGATGGCTTCGACCAAGACCAAGGGCATGCCGAAGCACAAGTCAGACAGTTGATCGGCAAGCTTGCTCACTCTCCCGCCCGTGGGCGAGCGAGCAAGCCCAAGCGGGCTGCCAGGGTCAGCCACCACCTGCTATCTGGCACCGCCCTTCTTTCCCCCGACCCTCCCCCTCGCCGGCCCGCCGCAATAGCCGGGCAAACGTCTTGCCCGGGCGCTGCGCGCCAGCCGGATCGACTCCGCCAGCGCCAGCCCGAATCCCGCAACGCTGCCCAGGTCCTGTTCCACCCGCTCGCGCAGGAAGGCGGCCCAGGAGAAATCGCCGGCAGCGCTGCCAGGCTTGCGGTAAGCCCCGGCCTCGCGCGCAAAGGCCGCCAGGCTGCGATAGGGATCGTCGCGCATGCCCCGCACAGTGGGCGGCAGCGCCGTCGGGCCCAGCAGCTTGCCGTGCTCGTCGTAGGGATGGACATGGCCGAGACGGCGCATCCGTTTCCAGAACGCCGACGGGCTCAGGCGGCTGAAGTCATGCAGCACGCGCACGGGTGCCTGCTCGTAGCCGAGATCCAGCCACGCCCGCGCCCAGTGATGGTGATCGATGATATAGAGGCTGCCGCCCGGCCCGGCCACGGTCTTGACGCGATGGCGGCGCATGAAGCGCCGCAGCGCCGCGTGGTCGTCCGGGTTCGCGTGGCGCTGCGTGACATCCATCTTGTAGCTGACGTGGGCATAACCGAGCGTCAGCTGGGTCGGGCGCAGGCGAGCCAGTTCGGCAACGGCGTTGCCTCGCGCGCTGCGCGGCGTGCCTGGTTCAGCGCTGTCGGCTGCGGCGACGCGGCGCTCAGTCGTTCTCGGCACGCTTCTGGTCGACGAAGTGCTCAAGCTCGCTGCCCGGGTCTTCGTTGCCGGTGCTCTCTTCGGCAACCGCCTCGCGTGCGAGCGGGCGTGGCCAGTACTCACCCTCGCCGCCGCGTATGGGCTCGCCGTGGCGGGCGGGATTGAAATCCGTCCACTGGCCGCATTCCCAGTTGCCTTGCGCGCATTCCAGTGCGCTCGCCCCGGCTTCACGCAGCACGTCCACGGCAACGGAATCGAGGCCGTTGTTGACGCATGCCGCCAGCATGACGCGGTCCACCGCGCCGCTTTCCGGCGCACTGTCCGGCCCCACCGACATGATGGATACGTCCCACACGGAGAAGCCGCGCGAGAACAGGGTACGTGCCACGTCTTCGGCGCTGGCAATCGAATCGAAACGTCCGGCTACGATCGATGACATGATGACTGACTCCCATGATGGTGGCGATGGTCATGACTGCTGTCATCCACATTGCAAGAGCCACGCCTGCGCCTGCTGTGCGGCACGCCGCGCGCACGGCCTGCATGGCGCGCACGCCGGCGTGCAATATTTGCAAAGGCGGCCCCGGAACTACATGCCCCGCCCTGGCGCCTCAGCCGTTGACGACCTCGCCGCCGTTGATGTGCAGGATCTGCCCGGTGATATAGCTGGCCGCGTCGGACGCCAGGAATACAAAGCCCGCCGCCACCTCGAACGGTTGTCCCGGGCGGCCCATCGGCGTCTTCTTGCCAAACTCGGCCACTTCCTCCGCGGTGAAGGTCGACGGGATCAGCGGTGTCCAGATCGGGCCCGGCGCGACGCCGTTGACACGGATGCCGCGCTCGACCACCTGCAGCGCCAGGGAACGCGTGAACGATACGATCGCACCCTTGGTGGCGGAATAATCCAGCAGGTGCTTGCTGCCGCGATACGCGGTCACCGAAGTGGTGTTCAGTATTGACGCGCCCGACTTCAGGTGCGGCAGCACCGCGCGCGTCAGGTGGAACATCGCAAACACATTGGTGCGGAAGGTGGCCTCCACCTGGCTGGCGTCGACCTCTTCCAGCGAGGCCTTGGAGTGTTGCTCGGCGGCGTTGTTGACCAGGATGTCGAGCTTGCCGTACTGCTGCAACGCCTGTCGCGCCACGGCCTCGGCATGCGCGCGGTCGGCGAGGTCGCCGGCGATTGCCAGGCATTTGCGGCCCGCCCCCTCCACCAGCTCGACGGTCTCGCGCGCATCGGCATGCTCATCGAGATAGGCGATGGCGACATCGGCGCCTTCACGCGCAAAGGCCACCGCAATGGCCCGGCCGATGCCGCTGTCGCCGCCGGTAATCAGCGCCGCGCGCCCGCGCAGGCGGCCGCTGCCGACATAGTCGTCAGCGCCGCTGTCCGGCTGCGGCCGCATGGCGGACTCCAGGCCAGGTTGTCGCGACTGGTGCTGGGGCGGGATGCTGGTCGGTGTGGACATGGCTGGCTCCTGTCTGCGCGGCCGCATCGCGGCCCTTGCAGGTGCCGCGCAAATTCCATGCCGCAAACGGCGAGCCCGGGCCACGCCGCGGCCCGCGGCCGTGGCTGACACGCCGCCCGTAACCCTTACATCGCCCGGCAATCCTTACAGCGATCCGGGACGGCCAGCCCGCCTGGCCCCCGCGCGCGCGTCGGGGCACGGATATTGCGGCCATTGCAGGCATGAACATCACCGGCCCGGCGCGCCTGCGGCGGTTGCCGCACGGGCCCGCCGCACCTGGCAGTGCGGCGGAGGACGCCCGGGCCCCACAGCCAGGAGGCAACCATGTTCAACTTCCGCAACGAGCGCAGCCGCAGCGGCCCCCGCAGCGGCAGCGAAACGCAGCGCCGCGAGCGCGGCCCGGCGCAACGGACGCGCGACCAGGGCCGGGGCAGCGGCTCGGAGGACTGGGGACAGGAATGGGGCGAGGACTGGCGCGGCGACAGCAGCGGCCAATCCGCGCCTCCGGGCCGCGAACGCGAGTCCGATCTCCATGGCGGCCCGTGGTACCAGCAGGGCACGCCTGCCGGCCAGCGCCGCGGCAGTTGGGGCGAACCGGGCTATGGCGCGGCCGACACGGGCGGCACCGGCCATCCGTACAGCAGCGGCTATGGTGGCTACCGGCCGGCCCCGCAGGACAGCGGCTACCGCAGCGAAGAACGCGAATCGGGCTATGGCTACCGCGATGAAGACCGCTTCGGCCCGCGCGGACGCCGCAGCGAACTCAGCGATGAGGATGACCCGCGCCAGCCTGGCCGCGGCTGGCACGGTGGTGAAGAAGAATGGGGTGAACGCGGCGGCCGCGCCATGCACTGGCGCGAAGGCATGGAACGCGACCGCGCGCAGCGCGCCGGGCAGCCGAGCTATGGCGGCGGCTATTTTGGCGATGCCGGCAGCGGTGGCCAGTCGTACAGCGGCGGCCAGCGTGTGTACCCGGATGATCCGGGCTACCGGCGCCACGCGTCCTATACGGCGCAAGCGGGAGCGCCAGGCGGCCAGCGCGCCGGGCGCCGTCCGGTCGGCCCCAAGGGCTACCGCCGCGCCGATGAGCGCGTACGCGAGGATGTGTGCGAACGCCTGGCGATGAACCCCTATGTCGATGTCCACGATGTCAGCGTGGAAGTGGCCAACGGCGTGGTGACGCTGGACGGCACCGTGCGCGAGCGCCGCGAGAAGTACGTGATCGAGGACATTGCCGATGCCGTGTTCGGCGTCACCGAGGTGAATAATCACCTGCGCGTGCAGCGCCAGCCAGGCGCCGCGTGGGCGGCGGGCTCCGAGGTCGGCGGCGACGATGCGGCCGGCACCGATACTTCGGGGATCTCGCCTGAGCGCACGCTGAACAAGAGTTGATGCGCCCATGCGCCGCCAGCCTCGCAAGCTGTGCCCGGACAGCAAGCTGATGGTGCCGCTGGATGCCCTGCGTCCCACCCAGATCACGGTAGGCGGCTACCACGTCGCGCAGAAGGTCCATGTCACCCGGCGCGTGCCACCGGAGGACCGCGCCGCGTTCCTGGACCGGCACCGCGTACACCTGGTGATCGGTCCGGAACAGGCCCTGTACGTGGTCGATCACCATCACTGGGTGCGCGCCTGGCACGATCTGGGGCTCACCCATGTGCCGGGCGTGGTGCGCGCCGACCTGAGCGACATGGACGTGCCGGCGTTCTGGCGCCACATGGTGGCCGAGCACATGGTCCACCCTTACGACGAACACGGGCGCCGCCGTCCGCTGACGGAACTGCCTGCCGGCATCCACGACATGCGCGACGACCCGTATCGCAGCCTCGAGGCCTTCGTGCAGCTGGCCGGCGGCTATCGCAAGGTCAAGACCGCCTATATGGATTTCCGCTGGGCCGACTATTTCCGCCGCCACGTGGCGGGCCCGTTCGACACCCCGCATCACTTTGCCATCGCGCTGGCGCAGGCGTTCCGGCTGGCCCACGCCGCGGGCGCGCGCGGCCTGCCGGGCTACATCGGCCCATTGGGGTGCTGAGCCGGTTCAGCTGTCCTGGCCTGCTGCCATCGACATGGCGCAAGCCGCTATTGGGCGCCGGATACCGCCGCCGGCACGCTTGCGGACTCGGCCTGCGGCATGCCCGGCTCGCCGGTGGCCGCCTGCGGTGCGGGCCGCTCCGCGGGCCGCTCGGCGCGCTCGGCGCTGACCGGGCCGGCGCGCGCGACGGTGATCATCTCGCGCAGCCAGTTGACCAGCAGGCTGCTGTAGCCGCGCTGGCTTTCCTCTTCCGTCAGGCCGTGGTCGGCACCCTTGATCACGCGGTAGGTCATGGAGCTGGCGTGCACGCAGGCATCCACGTAGCTCATCACCGCGGCGTGCGGCACCACCTGGTCGTGCTCGGATTCGATCACCAGCACGTCGCCGGCAAATTCCGCGCAAGCGCGCAGGGCGCGGTTGCTCTCGGGCGGCACCACGCTGCGCCGGTAGGCCACCAGGTCCTGTTCGCGATGCAGCTGGCGCTTGGGCAGTTCCCAGCCCGAGTCCATGTACAGCGCCGGCGCGCGGAACGCCATCCAGCGCACCTGGCGCAGCGTGCTCAGCAGCGCAGCCAGGTAGCCGCCGTAGCTGCTGCCCACCACCGCGATGGCGTTGCGGTCCACTTCGGGCTGGCGCACCAGCACATCGTAGGCGGCCACCACGTCGGCCAGGTTGCGCATGCGGCTGACGGTCTCGTATTGCGCCTGGGTGCCGGCGTGCCCGGTCAGGTCGAAGGTCAGGCAGACGCAGCCCAGCCCTGCCACCTTGCGCGCGCGGGCCAGGTATTGCTGCTGGCTGCCGCCCCAGCCGTGGACAAACAGCACGCCCGGCAGCCTGGTTTGCGGGCTGATCAGGGTGCCGGCAATGGTGCCGCCTTCGCTTTCTATCTGCAGCAGGTCTTCATGCGTTGCCATCGGAATCAGGCTCCAGTCGTGCGTATTTGGTCAACGGACCGGCGTGCCGGTCTTCTCCCTGGAAGTAGATCTCGGCGTCGTCCGGCACGCGCACGCCCTTGCCATAGACCTCGCGCGTGGCAGCCACCACGCGGGCGCGGCGCGGATCCTCGCGCAGCGCGGCCAGCGCCGCCAGTTCGGCGCCGGTCGCGCCGCCCACCCGCCAGGACTGTTCCAGCACGCCCCCAAGCACCTGCCCGTGGCCGGCGCTGCCCGCGGGCGGGCCGAAGGCGACGTCGTAGTTGCAGCGCGACAGCACCATGTTCCCGGCATCGCCATAGCACGCGAGCGCGGCTTCGTGGTACACCATCGCGGCCCGCACCGCGGCCAGCGTGCGCGCGTCGAACGGGTGCCGCAGCAGCGCCTCGAGGCCGCCGCGCACCATCGTCAGCGTCGAGCCACCATAGACCTTCTGCCCGTGGTTGTTGGCAGTGAGCCCTTGCGTGCCGCAATAGCTGGCCCGCAGGCCCGCCAGTTCCACCTGCCCCACGCTGTAGGTCTGCGGCGCGTCCAGGTCGCGCTCCGCCACCAGGCCATGGGCTTCCACCACGTCGGGCGCCATCGCGGCAAGCGCCTCGTCCAGCGAGCGTTCGTCGTGGACCACGCGCTGGCCCAGCCCGCCGACGCCATACGGTTCTTTCAGCCGTACCGGCCCCAGCGCCAGCAGGCGCATTGCCGCAATCCGCGCGTCGCCGAGCGTGAAGGCGGTGAAGCCCGGCAGGGTAGCGCCCACCACGCGCCGCACAAAGTCCTCGGACCAGCCCTGCGGTGCTGCCGCGCCGGGTGCCACGAGGCCGTGCGTGATCGCCTTGGTGGCCACGAAGGCGTAAGGCACCACCCCGCCAAACAGGTCGCCCGCGCCCCGCACGCCGAGGTCCTGGGCCAGCTTGCGCCCCACCAGCGTCTGCGCGGGCACCAGGTACGGCACAGGCAGCCCCGCATCAGGCGCGGCGTAGGCGCCTGCAAAGGTGAGACCCGCGATGTCGGCGACCTTGCGGGCAATATTGGCAAGGGTCGTGCCATGGTGGCTGTCGGCCTTGCCCAGGGTCTCGCAACCGTAGACCATCACCGCGCGGCTGCGCGCCGGCAGGTTGCCCGGGGCGGCGCGCTTTTGATTCGTTGCCTTGCTCGGTTCGGACACGGGCGGCTCCTTGCTGGTGGCTGTCGCTCGATGGAATGGAAGGGGCCGCATGGGCTAAGAGCTGGGTGCCACGGTGGGTGAGCGGCTCCCGGCATCGCTGCCGTCCAGCCGGCGCCCGCGCGCTGCGCGCGCCTGCCGCTTGGCGGCGTGGTTCTCGCGCGCCTCGTCCAGCGAATGGCTCGACTTGATACCGTCTTCCTTGTCAGCCAGCTCGGCCAGGTGGCGATAGAAGGTCACCAGCTGGCGCAGCTCTTCCTCGTCCAGGTCCTCGATCGACACCAGCATATTGCTGGCTTCGCGGTGCGAGGCGAGCAGTTCATTGAGCTTCAGGTGGACCGCGACCGCGTCCTTGTTCTGGCTCTGCTGAATCAGGAACACCATCAGGAAGGTGACGATGGTGGTGCCGGTATTGATGACCAGTTGCCAGGTCTCGGAATAGGAAAACAATGGGCCGGTGATGGCCCACGCGGCCACCACACCGACGGCCAGCACGAATGCGATCGGCGATCCGGCCTGGCGCGTGGCCGCGCCGGCGAAGCGGTCAAAGGCATGCAGCACGCCGGAATGCTTGCCGGACCCGGGTCGATGGTCAATGGCTGGCGGGATTGGGCTGGAATTGTTCATTGTTGGCGCTCCCACAGCGTGTGGCTGTTTGTGACTGGCGTCATTTGGTTGGTTTTTTGGCACTTGGCAAGCGCTGCTGTTTCGCCGGCGTAGCCGGCGAGTTACTTTTTGTCCGAGCGACAGAAAATAACCAAAGAACGCGTCGCCTATGCGGCTGGCAATCAGTTCCACGGTGTTGGTGGTACGCACGGTGCTGCTTGCCGATTGGGCGTGGTTGCCCGTTCGACCCTGCTACGCCATGTGAGTCAGTGACAGTGCCTGCGTTAACCCACTATTGAACGATCCCCATGCAGGGCATAGGCCGCCTGCTGCCAGCCATATCGCGGGGACGCCTACGGCTGCTACGCAGGCCCAAAATGCGTTGACGGTCATTGGGCGCTTGCGCGAAGCGCAGCCGAAGGCGTTGATGCGATGTCGCTTGAGAGCGCGGGCCACCGCCCGACTCCGGCGAAACAGCGGCGCTTGCCAAGAATGACGAGCGACCGCATGGCGCCAACCCAAGAGCCAACGCCCACTCCTCATCACCTCCTCTTATCATCCCAAGGGTCATACCGATCCGCCTCCCAATAAGGCGAAATCCCGTAATACTGGTGAATGCTGGTCGCCCACTGCGAATCCGCCATGCTGGGCCAGTGGTCCTTGTCAAACCCCGGCGCGGCCTTGAGCCGATCCCTTTCAACACCAAGCACAAAACACTTGCGCCGCGTATCGAGCGTGAGCGCCGACCACGGCAAGGCGAAGAGTTTTTCACCAATGCCAAGGAAGCCGCCCATGGCCAGCACCGCGTAGGCCACGCGCCCACCCAGCACGTCGATCATGATGTGGTCGATGGTGCCGATATCGTCGCCGGCGGGGTCAACCACCTTGTTGCCCTCGAGCGTGTCGGCTGCCATCACGAATGGGCCAGGGCCCGGGGAATCGCGGTCGATGCCGCCGACGATGGATGCGCCGTGCGGCGGCCGTTCTTCAGGGGGCTCAGGTTGGACTCGGGTCATGGCTATCTCCGTTTGGCGGGCCGCGGCGCGGGGCCCTGGGTAGAATCCCGCCGCGGCACCTGGACTCAGGGTTGCGGAAATGCGCTTCAGCGCTTGCTGGCCGACCCCTTGCGCTGGCTGGCCGGCTTGGCGCCCACGGGCTGCTCTTCACTGCCCCGTTTGAGCTTCCAGTCGACATCGTCGCGCGCGGTCTGCGTCTTCTTCTCGGCGTGCATGGCTGCGCTCGGCGAGATCGGGTCGCTGGCCGGGAACGTCATCTCCAGCGAGTCGTCCACGGCGGCCTGGTAGGTCTTGGCTTCCTTGCCCCGTTGCTTGTCGCCTGCGGCGGCCTTGCTGCCTGCGTGGGCCTTGCCCGCGGATGGCCCGCTCATGCGGGCAGCCAGGGACTTGTCGGATTTCGCGCCGGACGGCTTGTGAGCAACCTGCGCGGCCTTGTCGGATTTGCGGCTGGCTTTGGGCATGGTTGTACCCTCCTTGGTTGGGTCATTCATCCATGCAAGGCGCGGGCCAGAAACGGGAAAGGACAGGAGAGTGGCGGGGGAGCGGTGCGGGCGCTGCCGTGACGCCGCAGGTATGGCAAGTGCAACCAGGGCCGGCCGGCAAGCGCTACGCGTAGCGCACGCGACAGGCCGGTAAAAACTACATGAATGCGCAGCGCCGCTTCAGGCGCTCATGTGGCGCGGGAACCTGACGGCGATGCAAACCCTGATCCGGTCGTTATCGCAGCCATCGCTTTCCGCGCTCAGCGCCGCCCCGTGCATTTCGACCATGCGGCGCGTCAGCAGCAGCGCGCTGCTCTGCCGGGCCGGGGTCGCGCCGTCCGGCGCCGCCCGGCGCCCGAAGAAATCGGTCAGCGCGGTCAGCCGGCTGGCGCTGCGCTGCTGGTCCAGCGGCGGGCTCTCGGTAATGCGCAGCTTCACGTGATCCGGCTCGCTCAACACCTGCACGCCGACCGAGCCGCCGGCCGGCGCGCGCCAGATGCAATGCACCAGCAGGTGCCGCAGCAGCGGGGCCAGCCGCTCGGCGTCGCCATCGATCAGATAGGCTGCTTCCGACGAATCCGCCGCACCGTCAGTGGCGACCGGCGACAGCAGCACGCCACGGGCTTCGGCGGTGGGACGCCGGTCGGCAATGGCCTGGGCCGTGAGCGCCAGCAGGTCCAGGCGCTGCCAGCGCGGTGCGCTCTCGTCGGCCAGCAGCCGCACGGCCTCTTCCATCTCCTCGATCAGCGCCAGCTGCTGCTGCATGCCGAAGCGAATCCCGTCCAGCGCGCGCTGCGCGGGCGCCGGCATGGTATCGAAGGCACGGTCCAGCACGTAGGCCCAGCTCTGGATGGCGTTCAGCGACGAACGCAGGTCATGCGCCGATTGCTCGATCAGCGCGCTCACCTCTTGCACGCTGCGCACGGCGCCGGCCGGCGAGGAAAGCGGAGCGTCCGGCATCGCGGATTGCGGGGGGTGCTGCGTCATGTGCGGCTCGGCATTGGCACGTCCCCGGCCGGATTGGCCGGGTTGTATGCGTTGGAGGAAGCAAGAAACGTGCTGCACAGGGCGCTGCGGCTCACTGGCACGGGCCCGATCCCCGCTAACGCAGGCGCTGCCTCACGCCATCAGCCGGTAGCCGACGAACCGGTGTCGTTGCGCGAGGCGCGCAGCCACTCTGGCAATTCGCCGCGGGCGGCATAATCTTCCAGCCGGTTGTACAAAGTCTTCAGGCTGATGCCGAGGATCTCGGCCGCGTGCTTCTTCACCCCCGCGCATTGCTCCAGCGTGGCGAAGATCAGCTGCCGGTCGGCATCGGCAAGGGACATGCCCACCGGCACCGACACCACCGCCGCGCCCGGCGCCTGCGTGGCCGCGACCTGCAGCGGCACCTGCACTTCGGTGATGAGGTCGTCGTCGGACATGATGAAGGCGCGCTGCACGAAGTTGCGCAGCTCGCGCACATTGCCGGGCCAGGCGTGCAGGCGCAGGCTGTCCAGCACATTGGGCGCGAAGCGGCGCTGGGTGCCCTGCTCGGCATTGAGCTGGTCCAGCATCAGGTTGGCGATCTGGATCACGTCGTCGCCGCGCGCGCGCAGCGGCGGCAGTTCTACCGGGAACACGTTCAGCCTGTGGAACAGGTCCGCGCGCAGCTTGCCGTCGGCCACCGCATCTTCAGGGTTGCGGTTGGTGGCGGCCAGCACGCGCACATCGGCATGGCATTCGCGGTTGGTGCCCACGCGCATGAAGGTGCCGGTCTCCAGCACGCGCAGCAGCTTGACCTGCAGCTCGGCGGGCATCTCGGTGATCTCGTCCAGGAACAGAGTGCCGCCGTCGGCGCGCTCGAAATAGCCCTTGTGCTGGCGGTCCGCGCCGGTAAAGCTGCCGCGCTCGTGGCCGAACATCTCGCTTTCGATCAGCGTGGGCGAGATCGCGCCGCAGTTGACCGCCAGGAACGGCTGCCGCCGCCGCGACGAGAGCTCGTGCACGGTCTGCGCGGCCAGTTCCTTGCCGGTGCCGCTTTCGCCGATCAGCAGTACCGTGGCTTCAGTCGGGGCCACGCGGGCAAGCTGGTCGTAGACCACCTGCATCACTTCGGAACTGCCCATCAGCCGGCCGAAACGGCCGTAGCGGCGCAACTCGCCGCGCAGCGAATGGATCTCGGCGCGCAACTCGCCGGTGGTGGCCAGGCGCCTGAGCACGGTCTGCAGCCGCGCCACGTTGATGGGCTTGACCAGGTAATCGGTGGCACCGGCGCGCAGCGCTTCGACCGCGCTTTCCACACTGGCATAACCGGTCGTGAGGATCACTTCGACGCCCGAGGCGCCAACCTCGTCGAACAGCTCCATGCCGTTGCCGTCCGGCAGGCGCAGGTCCGCCACAATCGCCTCCGGCATGCGCCAGCCGATCTGCAGCCGTGCCTCGCGCAGGGTGCCCGCCGTGGCGGAGCTGAAGCCTTCCATGGCCACGATCTCGGCTAGCGCGGCACATGCGTTTTCGTCGTCATCGACAATCAGGATGTGGGGCATACGATCCGTCAGTGAGACCTATTGGAAACTTGGGCGAAATCCGCTGGCGCCTCCGTTCGCGGGCCACGGCGGTCACGCTGCCGGGCTCGGGCACGCCCGCCGCCACGCTCCATGCAAGGCGTGGCGCGACAGGCACAGGGGCGGCACGGGTTTCGACTGCGACATTGTCAGTCGGTTGCACAAGTCCACTGCGTAATGCCAGTCTAAGCGCGGGCAGGCACGGTCGTTGCCGGTGTCCGTCTGACACAGCTGTCGGATGTTTCCGCGCGGGCTCAGACACCTATGGCAAGCCCCTGCGCCAAAGGCTAGCATAGGAACTTCTCACGACAAGCCCGCCCCCGACCGAGGCCTTCATTGTGCCCGTGACCGCCAGCACATCGCGGCGCAGCAACGCCGCTCTCTCTGGGCAGCCCGCCAGCCACGCCGCCAGCACATCCGAGCCGGCGCGCGAGCCCGCGCCGCGCCGCGCCATACCCTCGCAGGTGTCGCTGCTGTGGGAAAGCGCGTCGCCCGCCATGCAACGCCTGCTGGCCCAGATCGAGCGCGTGGCGCCCACCGATGTCACCATGCTTGCGGTAGGCGAAAGCGGCTCCGGCAAGGAAGTGGTGGCGCGCGCGGTACATGAGCGCAGCGCGCGCCGCAACGGCCCCTTCATTGCGGTCAACTGCGGGGCGATCCAACCCACACTGATCGAGTCGGAACTGTTCGGCCACGAGAAAGGCGGCTTTACCGGCGCGATCGAGCAGAAGGCGGGCTACTTCGAGCAGGCCCATGGGGGCACGCTGTTTCTCGACGAAGTCACTGAAATGCCGCTCGAGATGCAGATCAAGTTGTTGCGGGTGCTGGAAGGCCGCACCTTCCACCGCGTCGGCGGCGACACGCCCATCGCCACCGACGTGCGCATCCTGGCAGCCACCAACCGCGACCCGGTCGAGGCAGCGCGTGCCGGCCAGTTGCGTGAAGACCTGCTGTACCGGCTGGCCGTGTTCCCGCTGCATATCCCGCCGCTGCGCGAGCGGCCCGACGATATCGTGCCGCTGGCACGCCACTTCCTGGCCGAGTACAACGCCATGGAGCGCACCGACAAGGCCTTCTCGGCCGCCTCGCTGGAGCGGCTGGTGCGCTATGACTGGCCGGGCAATGTGCGCGAGCTGAAGAACGCCGTCTACCGCGCCTTTATCCTGGCCGACAAGGTCGTGGAGATCGGCAACCCCAACCTGGCCACGCAGCCGCCGCGGCCCACCACGGTAGACGGCGTGGTCAGCGTGCGCGTCGGCACCACGCTGGCCGACACCCAGCGCGAAATCATCATGGCCACGCTGGCGCGCTTTGACGGCGACAAGCGCCAGGCCGCGCGCGCGCTCGGCATCAGCCTGAAGACGCTGTACAACCGGCTGGACGCCTACCGCTCCTTGTAAGGCAGCGGCGCGGCCAGCGCGCGCGACAGGGCCTCGATCGCCAGCGGCTTGGTCAGGTAGGCATGGAAGCCGGCCAGTTCGCTGCGCCGCTGGTCTTCGGCAGTGCAGCGCCCAGTCAGCGCCAGGAACTGCACCGCGCGCGGGGCGCACGCCTGGCGCAATGCCGGCAGGACTTCAAAGCCCGACATGTCGGGCATTTCCAGGTCGAGCAGCACGCAATCCGGGCGGAATTCGGCAACCAGGTCCAGTGCCTGCTGGCCGCCATGGGCGGCGCGCGCCTCATGGCCGAGCAGGCCCAGCAGCTCGGCCATGCTGTCAGCCGAATCGGCATTGTCGTCCACCACCAGCACGCGGCGCCGCGGCACCGGCCCTGGCGGCGGCGTGCCGGCCTCGCGGCGGCGGGCGCTGGCGCGCGGCAGGATCACGGTGAAGGTGCTGCCCTTGCCCGCGCCACCGCTGTCGGCCTGGATCGCGCCGCCGTGCGCTTCCACCACGGCCTTGGCCAGCGCCAGCCCGATGCCCAGGCCGCCGCGGCTGCCGGCGCCGGCCTCCTGCGCGAACAGGTCGAAGATGCGGTCCAGCGCCGCCGGCGCGAGACCCCGGCCGGTATCCGACACGGCGGTGATGACGCGCGCTGACTCCACGCTCACATGCACGCTGACGATACCGCCGCGCGGGGTGTACTTGACCGCATTGCTGAGCAGGTTCAGCAGCACCTGCCCCAGCCGCGCGGCGTCGGCGCGCACATAGGGCGAGCTTGCCGGCAGCGCCAACACGAGCCGCTGGCCGGCGGCTTCCAGCACCGGGCGGATGGCCTCGATGCTGGTGGTTACCACGTCGTTGTACGAGGTGGGCGTCAGCTCCATCTTCAGCTTGCCGGCGGTCACGCGGCCTACGTCGAGCAGGTCGTTCACCAGCCGCTCCAGCTGGTGCAGCTGGCGGTCGATGATCCCGGCGCAGCGGCGCACGCGCGTGTCGGCATCCGGGGTCAGCTCGATCACTTCGACTGCATTGCGCACCGCCGCCAGGGGATTGCGTAGTTCATGCGCCAGGATGGCCAGGAACGATTGCAGCCGGCGGCTGCCGGCCTCCAGCATTTCCAGCCGCAGCGCATCGCTCAGGTCGCGCACGGTCCACAGCAGGCTGGTCGGGCAGCCGGCGGCGTCGCGCACCAGCACCATGCGCGTATGGCAACGCACCACCGAGCCGTCCTTGCGTGCCACGCGCTCTTCGCCGGCCCACTGGCCGCACGCGCGCGCGGCTTCCAGCGCCGCGCGGTCGCGCCCCGCGGCGGCATCCTGGCGGGAATAGAGCAGTGCCAGCGGCTGGCCGACGGCTTCGGCCTCGACGTAGCCGGCCAGCGCCTGCGCGCCGACGTTCCAGCTGCGGATGGTGCCGTCCAGGTCAAGTTCGCACACCGCGGTGCCGGGCAGGTTTTCAGCCAGCAGCCGCATCCGGGTATCGGCGAGCCGGGCATGCTCGGATGCAGCCTGCTGCACGGTAATGTCGCGGCACGACACGATAAAGCCGGCGGCCTGGCCTGCCGCGGACTCCACGGACGAGGCATCGCCATGCCTGGCCGCTACGTCCGGCCCGTCGGCAGCGCCAATGGCCCGCATGAGGCAGGACGCCTGCAACAGGCTGCCGTCGCGCCGCACGCGCCAGCCCTGGTCGCGCGCGCTGCCTCCGAGTGCGGCCGCCTGCAGCCATTGCTGCGGCAGGCCGGCAGCGACATCGTCAGGACGATGCAGGCAGGAAAAGTGACGGCCGGTGATTTCCTCGGCGCTGTAGCCGAACACGCGCCGCGCGGCATCCGGCCACATCGCAATACACCCGTGCGCATCAGTCTCGAACACGGCGCAGTCTTCCACCGCGTCGAGCAGGCGCCGGTACTGTGCCGCCAGCAGGAGGCCGGCATCGTCCGCCAGGGTGCAGTCCGGCTCGCCGACGAGTGACGTACGGATGCCTTTTGCCGCATGCGGCTCGGACATGAGCATACCTTCTGTGTGATGGGGAAGACAGCAGGCCCCGTGCGCGGGCGGCCTGGCGCCGCCGCCCGGCGGAGGCCCGAATGCCCGCAACTGCGGGCATTCGAGTCAATGATAGGCGTTCGCGGCCCACGCGCCACCAATGTGCGCAGCACAGGACACTAGCGCTTGTGCCGCAACTGGTACACCGCGGCAACCGCGGCGGAGGCGCCCACCACCAGCGCAGTGGCCAGCATCGGGTGCCGCGCGGTGGTGGTGTAGGGGCAGGAGTGCAGCGCGTTGTGGCTGCCGCTGCGTTCCTGCAGGCCGCTGCCGCTGCCATACAGCGCGTTGTCCTCGAGCGGACCCGCGGGGTGATGCGTCTGTTGCGCGCGGCCCATGAAGCGGCGCATGAAGCGGTCGAAGGTGTGCGGCGCGTGGTACGCCGCGGCCGAGAACGCCTTGGCGGCAGCACCGACGAAAAGCTCGCGGCGCGGGTTCGCGGCAGCAAACAGGATCGCGTCGGCCGCCAGCGCCGGGTCATACAGCGGCGGCGGCATGCGCGGCTCGACATCGAGGAAATTCTTGGCGTGCATCGCCAGCGGCGTTTCCAGTCCGGCAGGCTTGATCAGCGTCACGCTGACCGGCGCCTGCTCCTGCTCCAGTTCCAGCCGCAGCGAATCGGTAAAGCCCTTGATCGCGTGCTGCGAGGCCGCATAGGCGCTCTGCAGCGGCAGCGGGCCGTCCGCCGCCTCGCTGCCCATGTTGATGATGGCGCCGCCGTGCTCGCGCAGGTGCGCGGCCGCCGCCAGCGAGCCATGCACGGTGCCCCAGTAGTTGGTATCGAACAGCCGCCGCTGGTCTTCCAGCGGCACGTCGCAATGGCGGCCGAAGATGGTCACGCCGGCGTTGTTGATCCAGGTATCGAAGCCACCGAAGCGCTCGATCGCAGCCTGCGCCACCTTGCCAACCTCTTCATGCTTGCCGACATCGGCCACCACGGTGATGACTTCATTGCCATGGTCGCGCAGCTCTTCGGCCAGCTGGTGCAGCGAGCCCTCGCTGCGCGCCACCAGCACCAGCCGCGCGCCCTGCTGCGCCGCCTTGCGCGCCGTCACCAGGCCCACGCCGCTGCTGGCACCGGTCAGGACGATGACCTGCGAGCCAATGTTCTTCAGGGTTGGTTTCATCGCCGCTTCTCCTCGGGGAGGCCCGGCACGGTGCCGGGCATGCCGCTGGGGAGTCGCAAGGAGCGTTCCTGTCCGGGGCGGCCCTGGCTGGCGGCGCCACGGCAGGCGGGCTGCCGCAGATTTACAACACCCGGTAAGAACCACATGGCGCGACGCGCATGGGGCTGCCGCCGGGCGCTGTAGGACGGGCGCCGATTTCAGCGGCGGCATGTGCTGCCTAAGCTGGATACATCCCACCTAACCGGCGACAGCAATGGCCAAGACCACGCGACCGACAGCGCCAAAGGATCCCGGCAAACGCCGCGCCGCGGCAAAAGGCGCCGGCAAGCCCACCGGCAAGCGCGCCAGCACGGCCCGCCCGGCGGCACGCGGCGCGCCAGCCGCCAAGGCCGCTCCCGCCGCGCTCGACAAATACCGTCGCATGCGCGACTTCGGCGCCACGCCTGAGCCCAGCGGCGCCGCGCGCACCCGCGGCAAGGTGCACAAGCGCGCCGGCGAGCTTTCCTTCGTGATCCAGAAGCACGCGGCGCGTCGGCTGCACTATGACTTTCGCCTCGAACTCGGCGGCGCGCTGAAAAGCTGGGCCGTGCCCAAGGGGCCGAGCCTGGACCCGGCCGACAAGCGCATGGCCATCCATGTCGAGGACCATCCGCTGGACTATGCCGGCTTCGAGGGCGTAATCCCCGCCGGCCACTATGGCGCCGGCACGGTCATCGTCTGGGACCGCGGCACCTGGTTGCCGGTAGGCGATGCCGAGGCCGGCTACCGCGCCGGCAAGCTGAAGTTCGAGCTGCGCGGTGAAAAGCTGCACGGTCACTGGACCCTGGTGCGCATGCACGGCAGCCGGCAGAAGGAGCAGGACGCCTGGCTGCTGATCAAGGAGCGCGACGAGACCGCCGTGCCGGCATCGGAGTTCGATGTGGTCGAGGCCTTGCCGGACAGCGTGCTGGGCGGCACGCAGCGCAAACCCGCGGCAAAGCGCGCGAAGTCCGCGCAGCCGCCTGACGAAGCCGCACCAGATGCACACGGCACGGCGAAATCCCTGAAGCCGCCGCGCGGCGCGCCGCGCGCGGCCTTGCCGCTGGCGCTGGCGCCGCAGCTGGCCACGCTGGTGGAGCAGCCTCCGTCCGACGCGCAGGCGTGGCGCTACGAGATCAAGTTCGACGGCTACCGGCTGCTGGCCCGCATCGACGGCAAGGATGTGCGCCTGTTCACGCGCCAGGGCAACGACTGGACCAGCAAGCTGCGTGCGCTGGCGCGCGACGTCGGCACCCTGGGCCTGCCCGATGGCTGGCTCGATGGCGAGATCGTGGTGCTCGGCAAGCATGGTGCGACCGACTTCCAGGCGCTGCAGAATGCCTTCGATACCGCGCGCGTCGAGGGCATCCAGTATTTCGTGTTCGACCTGCCCTACTTTGCCGGCCATGACCTGCGCAAGGTACCGCTGGTGGAGCGGCGCGCCCTGCTGCGCCGGATCTTCGCGCACAACACCTCGCCGCGCCTGCAGTTCAGCGAGGACTTCGAGGCCGGCCCTGCCGACATGCTCGAGGCAGCCTGCCGCATGAAGCTTGAAGGCGTGATCGGCAAGCGCGCCGACGCCGCCTATGTCAGCGCGCGCACCAGTACGTGGATCAAGCTGAAATGCACCTTGCGCCAGGAGTTCGTGGTGGCGGGCTTCACCGACCCGAAGGGCAGCCGCGCCGGCATCGGCTCGTTGCTGCTTGGCGTGCACGACAGCGGCGGGCGGCTGCGCTACGCGGGCAATGTCGGCACCGGCTTCGACGCGCGCACGCTGGGCGCGCTGCGCACGCAGCTGGACGCGTTGCGCGCCGATTCCGCGCCCTTTGAGAACGTGCCTGCAGGCGTAAAGGGGCACTGGGTGCGGCCAAAGCTGGTGGCCGAGGTCTCGTTCGGCAGCTGGACCCGCGAAGGCCGCGTGCGCCATGCCGTGTTCCACGGCCTGCGCACCGACAAGCCCGCGCGCGCGGTGTCGGTGGAGCGGCCGGCAACGCCGGCGGCCAACGGCAAGCCCGCGGCAACCACGGCAAAGCATGCCGGCACACGGCCGAAGGCCGCGGCAAAGCGCACCACCGCCGCCGGCGGCAAGGTCGCGATCAGCCATGCCGAGCGCGTCATCGACACAGCATCCGGCCTGACCAAGGGCGACCTGGTGCGCTACTACGAACGCGCCGCGCCGCTGATCCTGCCGCACCTGCGCGGGCGACCGATCGCGATGGTGCGCGCGCCATCGGGCGTGGGCGGCGAGCAGTTCTTCCAGCGGCATAGCGACACGCTGCGGGTGGACGGCCTCAACGTGCTCGATCCGGGCCTGTGGCCTGGGCATCCCGCGCTGCTGGAAATCGCGTCGGCCGAAGCCCTGGTGGCCGCGGCACAGCTCAATGTGGTGGAGTTCCACACCTGGAACGCCGGCAAGCGCAGCATCGAGCGCCCCAACCGCATCGTCTTCGACCTGGACCCGGGCGAAGGCGTGCCCTGGCCACAAATGCAGGAAGCCGCCGCGCTGATGAAGGCGCTGCTCGATGAACTCGGCCTCGCCAGCTTCCTGAAGACCAGTGGCGGCAAGGGGCTGCACGTGGTGGTGCCGATCACGCCGCGTGCCGGGTGGGACGAGGTGAAGGCGTTCGCGCATGACGCGGTGCGCCATGTCGCCGCCACCGTGCCGCAGCGCTTCGTGGCCAAGAGCGGTCCAAGCAACCGCGTTGGCAAGATTTTCATCGATTACCTGCGCAATGGCATAGGCGCCACCACGGTGGCGGCATTCTCGGCGCGGGCACGCCCGGGGCTGGGGGTATCGATGCCGGTGTGGTGGGAGGAACTCGATAGCCTGCAAGGCGCGGCGCAGTGGACCGTGGCCAATGCCGGCCCGAGGCTCGACGCCGTGGCGGCCGACGACCCATGGGCGGACTACGCCGAAACCCGGCAGACGATCACGCGCGCCGCGGCGCGACTGGCACGCGCCCGATAGCCCCCCGTTCCCGCCGGAGATCCACAGCAGTCGCCAAGCGGCACATTTCTTGCCGCATCCCGGTCATGGCACACGGCCCGGCACCCCCGCCGCGTGCGCCACGTTGCACTGCTGCCAGTGCAGCGACGACATGGAGACGTGATGATGAGCCAACTCAGGATCGCCGCGAAGATTCGAGCCACCGCTGCCGCGCCACGCAACCGCCGCGCCTTGCGCCACCTGCTGGTTTCCTGCGCGATGCTGTCCTTCGCCGCCAGCCCGGTGCAGGCACGCCTGCCGGCACCGACGCCCGAGCAGCAGCTGGCCGCCGAAGCCAAGAAGTCCAAGGAAGCCGAAGCGGCCAAACAGCAGGCCGAGGCATTAAGCCGGGTCCAGGACCGGATCGCTGCGCGCTTTGGCAAGGGCGCCACCGGCGGCGGCACTACCGAGCCCGGCAAGATCCCGCAGAAAGCTGCCGAAGCGGCCGGCTCAGCCGGACCGCACGGCGGCACCTCCCCCAGCGCCGAAGCGCATGGCGGCGAGGCGGCCCGCCGCTGAAGCGCGCCACGCATGCCACGCGGTTGCCGCGCTGCGTGCCGGGCGACGCCTGCCCGGCACGCCTCTTGCCACTCTGCCAGCGCAACAGCCTGGCAAAGACCGCAGGCGTGCTGATGCATAAGGGGGAATGGCGATGGACGACTTCTGTGCGCATGTAATACCTACAATCGGCGGCCGCGCCGGCGCGGCAAAGCTTGCAAGCGGGGCAGCGCGGCCGGCGCGGTTTTACACGGCGCCGCCGCGGACCATCCCGGGCCCTGAGCAAACCTCCGCGCGGGCGCGCAAGCGCCTGTCAGCGTGATGCCATGACGCCGCATGCCGCCAACCCGGCCCCGCTGATCCTGAATGTCGATGACCGCGAGGGGCCGCGCTACGTCAAGAGCCGCATCCTCCATCGCGGCGAGTATTCCGTGATCGAGGCCGCCACCGGCCATTCGGCGCTGTCGCTGGTGCGACAGCATGCGCCGGTGCTGGTGCTGCTGGCCGCACGCCTGCCCGATATCAGCGGGCTGGAAGTCTGCCGGCTGCTCAAGGCCGATCCACAGACCGCGCACACGCTGGTGCTGCTGACCTCGCCAGGGCTGGCGCAATCGCGCCAGCGCGTAGAGGCGCTGAACTGCGGCGCCGACGGCTACCTGGTCGAGCCTGCCGAGCCGGAAGAGGTGTTGTCGAGCATCCAGGCGCTGCTGCGGCTGCGCGGGGCAGAGGACGCCTATCACCGCACCTCGCGGGCACTGCATGAGCATGAAGACATGTTCCGCCAGGTGGCCGAATCGCTGGCCGACGTGGTGTGGATCCTCGACCCGGCCGAGCCCCGCCTGCTGTTCGCCAGCCCCTCGCTCGCCACGTTGTGCGGCCATAAGCCCGAGCAGCTGACGCAAGAGCCGCGCCGCTGCCTGGAGCGCGTGGCGCCGGCCGACCGTGCGCGCGTGGAAGCGGCGTTCGCCAGCATGCTGGGCGACGGCAGGCTGGACATCGAGTTCCGCCTTGCGCGCCCGGACGGCGAGCTGCGCGATATCCGCGCGCGCGCGTTCCCGGTACGCGGCGCGGAAGGCCAGCCGGGCGACGACCGCACGCCGCCGTTGCGCATTGCCGGCACCTGCCAGGACGTGACGCTGCAAAACCGTGCCGGCCGCGCGCTGCATGACGAGGAACGGCGCAAGGACCAGTTCCTGGCGATGCTGGCGCATGAACTGCGCAATCCGCTGGCGCCGCTGCGCAGCGCCGCGGACCTGTTGCAGCAGCTCTCGCCCTCGCGCGAGGACATGTTCCGCGCGCGCGACATCATCGGCCGGCAGCTGCACCACCTGACCCGGCTGGTGGACGAGCTGCTCGACATCTCGCGCTTCAACCAGGGCCGCATCACGCTGCGCGAGGACCTGGTGGAACTGCGCACCGCGCTCAATACCGCGGTGGAAGCCGTGCGCCCCACGATGGACGCCTGCGGCCATACGCTGCGCCTGTCGCTGCCCGAACAGCCCCTGCCGGTACGTGGCGACCTGGTGCGCCTGGCGCAGATCTTCAGCAACCTGCTGCAGAACGCCGCGGCCTACACGCCCGCCGGCGGCCAGATCGTCGTCGATGCCAGTCTCGAGGACGGCGCGGCGAACACCGCGCCCGATGCCGCGTCCGGCGCCCGCGTCACCGTGCGCGTGCGCGACAACGGCGCCGGCCTGTCCGAGGCACTGCAGCGGCAGCTGTTCGATCCGCTGGCCGCGCGCGACGACGGCACCCAGCCCGAACCGCCGCGCAGCGCGATCCAGCAGGACGGTCCCGGCATCGGCCTGACGCTGGTGCAAAAGCTGGTGCGGCTACATGGCGGCACCATCCGCGCCGACAGCCCCGGCCCCGGACAGGGCAGCACCTTCACCGTGACGCTGCCGGTAGAGCCGTGGCAGAAGTGGCACCCAGGCTCCGGCCGCACCGCGCCGCACCGCGGCGTGCCGCGCCGGATCATGGTGGTGGACGATAACCCTGACGCGCTCGAGGCCATGATGATGACGCTGCAGACACTTGGCCATACGGTGGTGACCGCCGCCGACGGCCCCAGCGCGCTGGCGCGCGCCACCGATGCCCGGCCGGAGGTGGTGCTGCTGGACCTGGGCATGCCCGCCATGGACGGCTTCGAGACCGCGCGCCGCCTGCGCGCGCTGCCCGAGATGCGCGGCGCCACGCTGGTGGCGCTGACCGGCTTCGGCCAGCCCGAGGACCGCCGCCGCGCGCTGGAAGCCGGCTTCGACCAGCACCTGGTCAAGCCGGCCGACCTGGACGCGCTGACACGGCTGCTGGATGCACTCAGCGCGGACCATTCCTAGCGCGATGCCGATGCCAGCCGCCGCTCCCATCCACCCTTGAACAAGGAAGCTCCGTGCATACCACGCCCGATCCCGACATCCCGCCGCGCAAGCCTGAAACCCCGCCGCCGGAACCTCCGCCGGGCCCGCCCGAACCAGTGGCAGACCCGCCTCCGGGCGATCTGCCGCCACCGCCGCCGCAACGTGCCCGTGCGGCTGGCAAAGGAGCCCTCACGTGTCACGCATCATCTGGAAAGGCGCCATAACCTTTGGCCTGGTCAATATCCCGGTAGTATTGCGGCCCGCGTCGCGCAGCCAGACGCTGGACCTTGACCTGCTGGACGTGCGCGACATGGCGCCGGTGGGCTACCAGCGCATCAACAAGAGCACCGGCAAGCCGGTCGACAAGGAGTATATCGTCAAGGGCTACCAGTACGCCGAGGACGAATACGTGCTGCTGAACGAGGAAGACTTCCGCCAGGCCAATGTCGAGGCCACGCAGACGGTGGATATCGTCAGCTTTGTCGACGCGCAGAGCATCCCGCCGTACTACTTCGACACGCCCTACTACCTCGAGCCCGACAAGCGCGGCGAGCGCGGCTACGCGCTGCTGCACGAAACCATGCGCCGCACCGGGCGTGCCGCGCTGGCGCTGGTGGTGCTGCGCGCCCGCCAGCACCTGGCCGCGATGCTGGTGCACGGCGACGCGCTGGTGCTCAACACCATGCGCTTTGCCGACGAGGTGCTGCCCATCTCCGAACTGCGCCTGCCCAAGGCGACCACCGGCAAACCCACCGGCGCGCATGCGCGCGAGATCGAGATGGCCACCAAGCTGGTCGAAGACATGAGCGAAGACTGGGAGCCGGAACAGTACCGCGACAGCTATCGTGACGACCTGATGGCGCGCATCGAAGAAAAGATCGACTCCGGCAAGACCCACCAGCTGACCCCGCCTGCGGAAGAGGAAGAAGCGCCGCGCCAGGGCGCCAAGGTCATCGACATGGTGGCGCTGCTGCGCCAGAGCCTGGGCCAGCGCGGCAAGGAAGACAAGGAGGACGCCACGCCCGCGCGCCGCAAGGCCCCTGCGCGGCATGCCGCCGCCAGGAAGCAGCCCGCTGCCAAGCGGGCTGCGACCCCGCCTGCCAAGCGCGCCAGCACCGCCGCCAAGACCAAGCGTGCACCGGCCAAGCGCGAGTCGCACGCGCCGGCCGCGCGCAAGAGTTCAAGCACTACGCGCAGGAAGCACGCGGCTTAGGCAGGGGGGCCAAATTCCGATTGCGTTCTCCCTCTCCCGCGCGCGGGAGAGGGAGCAAACCCTCAGCATCGGACAAACCCGCTTACCGCGATGACACCTTCAGGTTGTCATTGACCGACGTCACGCCCTCGACGCTGCGGATCGCGTCGAGCGCCAGGTCGTGCTGCTGCTGGCTCGGCACCGTGCCGCTCACGTCGACCGTGCCCTGCCTGGTTTTCACACGGATGCCGGTGGACTTGAGGTCCTTGGTCGTGAGCAGCTTGGTCTTGATCCTGGTGGTGATGGCACCGTCCTCGACGGCCCGCTTGGCCTTGTCGGCGCTCATGTCCGGGGCGGCGCCCCGGTCAGGGTCGGCACGGCCGGGCATGCCCGGCGCGGAATTGACGGGTGCCACAGGGGTATCGTCGGCCGCAACCAGGATCAGGCCGCTCTTGTCGAGCGCCAGCGCGCTACCGGCTACCGCCAGCGCCGCAGCAACACAGGCCATCCGCACGGTGCGCGCGGGAATTCGGGAAAAACGCATGGCTGCCTCCTTTTTCGGGTCACCAGCGCATCCGTTGCCGGACTTGCCTGGCACGCGGAACCACTGGTAAGGCATATTTCAGCAAGCTCCATACCTGCCGGGCAGGCCGCACCAGGCGTCCGCGGCGGGGCCCACGGCGTGTAAATCGGGCCACCCGTTGTAAAAGCGCCCGCCGCGTGATGTGCTGCATCCCCCGTTACAGGCCGTTGCTGGCGGCACCCCGGTCCTTCCATCCTTGGCATGGCGATTGCGAAACAGGGGATGCGGCAGTTCGCCGCGTCAAGGAGCTAGCAATGGGACAGCAGCAACAGCCGGGTCAATCGCAGTCGGGCCAGAAGCCGCAGGAACAGAAGCAGCAGGAACAATCTGGCCAACGCGGCAGCCAGCAGCAGCCGGGACAACAACAAGGCGGCGGTCAGATGGGTAACCAGGACCGCAAGCAGGACCAACAGCAGCAGCAGGATCGCGGCAGCTCGCAACCGGGCCAGCAAAGCGGCCAACGCAGCGGCCAGCAAAGCGGCCAGGGCGGGCAACAGGGT
>NZ_JBYTAG010000039.1:0-69268 GCF_058787995.1 Cupriavidus sp. FW305-27 | reverse complement strand
CGCGGGGGGGGCGGGGTTGGTGAAGTACGCAGTGGAGACGCTGGGGGATAGCGAGGCGGGATAAAAAAACGCCCGTCTCGGCAGAGACGGGCGTCTTTATTGCGAACTGCGCGAACCGTGGCGCGATCAGCCTTCCAGCCGCTTGCCCAGCGCCGCCCGCACATCCGCCAGCGCCTGCGGCAGCCGATGCCGCAGCTTGGTGAACAACTCATCATGCAGCACCAGCTCCTGCTGCCACGCTTCACGGTCGATTGAAGTCACCTGCGCGAACTGCGCCGGTGTGAAGTCAACGCCATTCCAGTTCAAGTCCTGGTAGCGCGGGGTAGTGCCGAACATATGCTCGGCGGCTTGCCCCTTGCCTTCCACGCGGTCGATCATCCACGACAGCACGCGCATGTTCTCGCCGAAGCCTGGCCACACGAAGTTGCCGTCGGCGTCCTTGCGGAACCAGTTGACGCAGTAAATCCTCGGCAGTTTCGCGCCCGCGGCTTCCAGCTTCTTGCCGAGTTCGAGCCAGTGGCCGAAGTAATCACTCATGTTGTAGCCGCAGAACGGCAGCATGGCGAACGGGTCGCGGCGCACCACGCCCTGCTGGCCGGCGGCCGCGGCGGTGGTTTCCGAACCCATGGTGGCGGCCATGTAGACGCCTTCGGTCCAGTTGCGGGCCTCGGTCACCAGCGGCACGGTGGTCGAGCGGCGGCCGCCGAAGATAAACGCATCAATGGGTACGCCGGCCGGGTTGTCCCAGTTGTCGTCGATCGACGGGCACTGCGATGCCGGCGCGGTGAAGCGGGCGTTCGGGTGCGCAGCCTTGGCGCCGGTGGCCTTGGCGATTTCCGGGGTCCAGTCCTTGCCCTGCCAGTCGATCAGGTGCGCCGGCGCTTCCTTGGTCATGCCTTCCCACCACACGTCGCCGTCGTCGGTCAGCGCCACGTTGGTGAAGATGACGTTTTCCTTCAGCGTCGCCATCGCGTTGTAGTTGGTCTTCTCGCTGGTGCCCGGGGCCACGCCGAAGTAGCCGGCTTCCGGGTTGATCGCGTACAGGCGGCCGTCCTGGCCCGGCTTGATCCAGGCGATGTCGTCGCCGATGGTGGTGACCTTCCAGCCCTCGAAGCCCTTGGGCGGGATCAGCATGGCGAAGTTGGTCTTGCCGCAGGCCGACGGGAACGCGGCGGCGACGTGGTATTTCTTGCCCTCGGGCGAGGTCACGCCAAGGATCAGCATGTGCTCGGCCAGCCAGCCTTCATCGCGGCCCATGGTCGATGCAATGCGCAGTGCAAAGCACTTCTTGCCCAGCAGCGCGTTGCCGCCGTAGCCGGAGCCGAACGACCAGATCTCGCGCGTTTCCGGGAAATGGACGATGTACTTGGTCGGATTGCACGGCCAGGCCACGTCCTGCTCGCCGGCGGCCAGCGGCTTGCCCACGGTGTGCACGCACGGCACGAACTCGCCGTTGGTGCCCAGCACGTCGTACACGGCGCGGCCCATGCGCGTCATGATGCGCATATTGACCGCCACATACGGCGAATCGGACAGTTCCACGCCAATATGGGCGATCGGCGAACCCAGCGGGCCCATCGAGAACGGCACCACATACAGCGTGCGGCCGCGCATGCAGCCGTCGAACAGGCCGTTCAGCGTCTGGCGCATCTCGGCGGGTGCGGTCCAGTTGTTGGTGGGGCCGGCGTCTTCCTGCTTTTCAGAGCAGATAAAGGTGCGATCTTCCACCCGCGCCACGTCCGAGGGGTCCGACAGTGCCAGGAAGGAATTCTTGCGCTTGGCCGGGTTCAGCCGCTTCATGGTGCCGGCGGCGACCATCTGCTCGCACAGGCGGTCGTATTCTTCCTGGGAGCCGTCGCACCAATGGATATTGTCAGGCTTGGTCAGGGCGGCGATTTCCGCGACCCAGGCCACCAGCTTGGGGTGCTTGACCCAGGCCGGCGCATTGACGGGCGCCGTACCTTGCATCGTGGGGTGGTTCATACTGCAGACTCCAGATTCGTAAAGGGAAGGAAGGGAAGGAATCCTTGCAAAGCCTGGCCAGCGGGCAGATGGGGCCGTCACACGCCCGGAGTGATGGTCACACTCGGATCGACACATCCCGTTACAACTCCGCGGCGGCCCCGTTTATGCAAAAGGTCGCGGCGGTCCCTGCGGCTGCGCTACAGTTGCGCTTCGCGCGCGCAGGGGTGGCTGCGCGGGCTGGCCGGACTTTGCCCGGGTGCGATCGCGTGGCGGGAGCAATGCTCGACCGACAATCCGCAGCGGCACCGGAACGGGCAAGGATACCACTGGCGCACCCCCCTGTTTTTTGCTATGCAACAATCGCCGCCACCGGCCGGCGCGGGTTTTTCGATATTTCTCAACAATACTGTTGGCCGGCGCGCTGCTCGGTGGCCGCGCGCACCAACCGGCACAAGACCGTTAGATAACCAGAGTTGCCGATGAAGATTGCCGTACTCGACGATTACCAGGATGCCGTGCGCAAGCTGCCTTGCTTCAGTTTGCTGGAGGGGCACGACGTCAAGGTGTTCAACAACACCGTCAAGGGCGTGGGCCAGCTGGCCGCACGCCTGTCAGACGTCGAAGCCGTGGTTCTGATCCGCGAACGCACACGCATCACCCGGCAACTGCTGGAAAAACTGCCCAAACTGAAGTTGATCAGCCAGACCGGCAAGGTCGGCGCCGGCCCCGGCAGCCATATCGACCTGGATGCCGCCACCGACCGTGGCGTGGCAGTGCTCGAGGGCGTGGGTTCGCCAGTTGCGCCGGCGGAGCTGACCTGGGCGCTGATCATGGCGGCACAGCGGCGCATTCCCCAATACGTCGCCAGCCTGAAGCATGGCGCCTGGCAGCAATCGGGGCTGAAATCGACGACGATGCCGCCCAATTTCGGCCTTGGGCAGGTGCTGCGCGGCCAGACGCTGGGGATCTGGGGCTACGGCAAGATCGGCCGGCTGCTGGCTGGCTACGGCCGCGCCTTTGGCATGAAGGTGCTGGTCTGGGGCCGCGAGGCGTCGCTCGAAGGCGCCCGTGCCGACGGGCTGGGCGTGGCCGAATCTAAGGAGCAGTTGTTTGCCGACAGCGATGTGCTGTCGATGCACCTGCGCCTGAATGACGACACCCGCGGCATCGTCAAGATGACTGACCTGACCCGGATGAAGCCCACGGCGCTGTTCGTCAACACCAGCCGTGCCGAACTGCTGGAAGAGAACGCGCTGGTCACCGCGCTGAACCGGGGCCGCCCGGGCATGGCGGCCATCGACGTGTTCGAGTCCGAGCCGATCCTGCAGGGCCACGCGCTGCTGCGCATGGAAAACTGCATCTGCACGCCGCACCTGGGCTATGTTGAGCGCGACAGCTACGAGCTGTACTTCCGCACCGCGTTCCAGAACATCCTGGACGTGCTGGCCGGCAACCATGACTGCATCGTCAACCCGAAGGCGCTGGCGCCGGTGCTGACGCGCTGAGTCACCAGCGGCCGGATTGCCTCCGGACGGCCCGCCCCCGACACCCCTGTTCCGCCATGCGGGACAGGGGTGTTTCACATCTGGCCGGGCATTTCCTCCGGGAAACGCGAATTCCACGAAACCGCTACACTCGGGACTTCCCTTACCGCCCGGCCTGCCACGGCCCGCGGCAGCCCAGACAACAACAAGGCGCCCCCCTGCGCTAATCCACAATTCCCAAGGCCGGCATGGACCCCAGGCTAGTGACGCTCTGCGTCGGCAACTTCGTCATTGGCACCGGTGCGATGATCATTACCGGCATGTTGAACGACATTGCCGGCGATTTCGGGCTGGGCGCGGCCAGCGCCGGGCAGCTGATCTCGGTGTTTGCGCTGGCCACCTGCATCGGCGCCCCGCTGTTTGCCACGCTGGGCTCGCGCATCGACCGCCGTCTGCTGCTGGCCGGGTCGCTGCTGGTCTATGGGGTGATGCACCTGGCCGCCGCGTTTGCGCCCAGCTTTGCGGCGCTGATGGCGATCCGCTTCCTGACCGCGATCGGCGCGGCCATCTATACGCCCCAGACCGCCGCCACGCTGCCGCTGCTGGTCAACGCGCAGACGCGCGGGCGCGCCATCAGCTTTGTGTTTCTTGGCTGGAGCATTGCCAGCGTGGTGGGCGTGCCGCTGGGCACGTGGATTTCCAGCACGCTGGGCTGGCGCGTCAGCATGGCGCTGGTCGGGGCCCTGGCGCTGCTGGTGTCGGCGGCGGTCTGGCGCGCGCTGCCGCGCGGGCTGAAGGTGCCGCCGGCCGGGCGCGAGGCCTGGGGCGCGGTGCTGCGCCACAAGCCGATCATGCTGGTGGTGCTGACCACCATGATCTCGTCGGCGGGCATGTTCACCGTGTTCACCTATATCGCCCCACTGATGCGCGACGTTTACGGCATCAGCGGTGGCGCGCTCAGCCTGATGTTCCTGGCCTACGGCGCCTGCGGCGTGTTCGGCAATGCCATGGCGGCGTCGCGCATGGACCGGGTCACGCCCAGCCGGATCGTGCAGGTCACGCTGCTGACCTCGATCACGGCCATGGTGCTGTGGCCGCTGGCCGGGTTGGGCAGCGTTGCGCTGGTGTTGCTGTTCATGCTGTGGGGCGCGGGCGGGTTTGCCACCAACAGCGCGCAGCAGGCGCGGCTGGTGCTGCTGGCGCCGGAGCGTGCATCGGTGTCGATCTCGCTCAATTCCTCGTCGATCTACCTGGGCCAGGCCGCCGGCGCCATGGCCGGGGCTGCCATCTACACACTGGCCGGCGCCGATACGCTGCACTGGGGCGCGGCGGCGCTGATGCTGGTGGCGCTGGCGGTATCGCAACGCGCCCGGGCGCTGGGCTGCCAGTGGCAGCGGCCGCAGGCGGCGCAGCAGGTGTGATGCAAGGCTGAAACCAGAGGCGGCTCCCCGCCGCCGGCTTCCTTGTGAGGGACCGCACCAAGCACTTGTCCACAGTGTTATCCGCCCCGTTATCCTCAGGCATATCCGCAGCTTATCCACAACCCTTTCCACAGCCAGAAGGGTAACCACGAAGCGGGGGCGCACGTGAGCGAATCCAGACCTCGGCCGGGCCTTGCGCGCGTGCTGGCGGTAAGCCTGGGCAAGGCCATCCCGCTGGTGGTCGCGGGGGCTGGCACCGAGGCGGTGGTGCTGTCGGGCATTCGCAAGCACCCTGTCAGTACCCTGCTGCACCCGTTGCGGGTACAGGTGCAGCCGCTGGGCCTGGCCGGCGACGAACAGGGTGACCTGACCGTGCACGGCGGCCTGGACAAGGCGGTCTACGCCTATCCCTTCGAGCACTACCCGTGGTGGAACGCGCGCCGCCGCGCGTGCGGGCAGCCTGAGTCAGGCCCGCCGTTGCCGTTTGGCGCCATCGGCGAGAACCTGACCCTGGAGGGGCTGCTTGAATCCCAACTCTGGATCGGCGACCTCGTGCGCGTGGGCACGGCCCTGCTGCGGGTGGAGTCGCCGCGCAAGCCCTGCTACAAGTTCAATGCCGCGCTGGGCTACCGCCACGCGGTGCGCGACATGATCCAGAGCGGCTACTCCGGGGTCTACCTCAGCGTGGTGCTGAAGGGAGAAGTGCGCGCCGGCGATGTCGTGGTTGTGCAGGCCGGGCCACGCGAACTGTCGGTCGACAGCGTCAATCAGTGGCGCCGCGATGGCCGGCGGCAGCTTTTCTGATAATGTTTGTCTAACCATACAAGCGCCCCGCTAAACACATCTCCGGCCTCCCCTGTGGCCCGGACGGCGTTTGCCGGTGCCGGGCATTACCAGACCCTTGCAACCCTGTAACGGACTGTAATACGCGGCGCTGGCTCCGGCGGGCGAAGCGCGGTACTAGTAGAGTCTTTGCGCGACGCGCACCGGCAACATCTGGGCACAACCAGCCGGGCGATTACGGGGAGTGGCGCGAAGACGCGGTGCAGAGGGTCCACACAAATATGAAATCTGACAGGATCGACCAGCCCAAGGGTTTCGTCGACAGCAACTGGAGGGCGGCCACCGGAACCGGGCGCGGCCGCGTATCGCCGTGGGCGGTGGTGGCCGTGGTGCTGGTCATTGCCGGCCTGGGCTGGTTTGCCTGGCGTACCTGGTTTGCGCCCAAGCCCGCGCCCAAGGCGCCGGCCGCCGTGGTGGTGTCCACCGCGCGCGTGCAGCAGGGCGACGTGCCGCTGCAGGTCACGGCCAACGGCAATGTCACCGCGCTGTCCACGGTCGAGGTGCGCCCGCAGGTGTCCAGCACCGTGCGCACCGTCCATATCAAGGAAGGCCAGACCGTCAGGCCGGGCGACCTGCTGTTCTCGCTCGATACCCGCATGGACGAGGCCAACCTGGCCAAGGCTCAGGCCCAGTTGCTGCGCGACCAGGCCGACCTGGCCGATGCCCGGCGCACGCTCGCGCGCAGCCAGGAGCTGCTGCAGCGCAACTTCATCTCCAGGAGCGCGGTCGACACCGCCCAGGCCAAGGTGGATGGCTTTGCCGCCACCGTGCGCGCCGACCAGGCCGCGATCGAAGCCAGCCGCGTGGCGGTCAGCTACGGCGCCATCCGCGCCACCATCAGCGGCCGCACCGGCGTGATCAACGCCTTCCCGGGTTCGCTGGTGCTGCCCAACAGCACCCAGCCGATGGTCATCATCGCCCAGGTGCAGCCGATTGCCGTCACCTTCAGCCTGCCCGAGCGGCAGCTGGGCGCGCTGCGCGAGGCGCTGCACGCCGGCCCGGTGCAGGTCACCGCGCTGCCCAACGACGGCAGCAAGACCCCGGTGACCGGCAGGATCACCTTTGTGGATAACACCGTCGATCCGCAGTACGGCACCATCCGCGTCAAGGCGCAGTTCGACAATGAGGAGCAGCGGCTGTGGCCGGGCACCTATGCCAACGTCAACGCCGTGGTGCAGACCCTGAAGGGCGCGCTGTCGGTGCCGCCGCAGGCGGTGGTGACCGGCCCCGAAGGCCGCTTTGTCTATGTGGTCCAGCCCGACAGCAAGGTGGCGCGCGTGCCGGTGCAGGTGGTGACCACCACTGCCGCCGCCGCCGTGGTCGAGGGGGTGCAACCCGGCGCCCGCGTAGTCGTGGAAGGCATGCAGAACCTGCGCCCCGGCGCGCTGGTGCGCGAGGCCCCGGCCGCCGGCGCCTCGGCCGCCGCCGCCCGTCCGGCCCCTGCCACCGCGGGGCACTGAGCCATGACGCTGTCTGAACTCTGCATCCGCCGTCCGGTGATGACGGTGCTGCTGTGCCTGGCGGTGGTGGTCGCCGGCATCGTGCTGTATCCGACCATCCCGATCGCGGCGCTGCCCAGCTTCAACTCGCCGGTGATCCAGGTCACCGCCACGCTGCCCGGCGCCAGCCCGGAGACCATGGCGGCGTCGGTGGCCACGCAACTGGAGAAGCAGTTCGCGACCATCCCCGGCGTGACGGTGATCAGCTCGCAGAACACGCTCGGCAACTCCAGCATCACCATCGAATTCAACAACGACCGCAATATCGACGACGCGGCCGTCGACGTGCAGGCGGCACTGTTCCGCGCCCAGCGTTCGCTGCCGATCGAGATGACGGTGCCGCCGTCGTACCGCAAGGTCAACCCGGCCGACGCGCCGGTGCTGCTGCTGGCGATCAACTCGCCGGCGATGAGCCTGGCCGACCTCAATGCCTTTGGCGACAACCTGATCTCGCCCACGCTGGCCACGCTGCCGGGGGTGGCGCAGGTGCAGATCTTCGGGCAGAAGCGCTTTGCCGTGCGCGTGCGCGCCCACCCCGATGCGCTCGCCGCGCGCGGCCTGACGCTGGACGAGCTGGCCACGGCGCTCAATCGCGCCAACGCCAACACGCCGGTGGGCACGCTCGACAGCGCGCGCCAGACCCTGACCATCCAGGCCAACCGGCAGCTGACCAGCGCCGACGCCTTCCGCAACATCATCGTCGCCAGCCAGCCCAGCGGCGCGCTGGTGCGGCTCTCTGACGTGGCCGAGGTCGAGGACAGCGTCGAGACCATCAAGACCGGCAGCTGGCTCAACAACGAGCGCTCGATTGTGCTGGCCGTGCTGCGCCAGCCCGACGCCAACACCGTGGCAGTGGTCGATGCGATCAACGCCGCCCTGCCCCGCCTGATCCAGCAGATGCCGGGCTCGGTCAATGTGTCGGTGGTCAACGACCGCTCGCGCTCGATCCGCGAATCGATCCACGACGTGCAGTTCACGCTGGCGCTGACGGTGGCGCTGGTGGTGATGGTGATCTTCCTGTTCCTGCGCCGCGCCGCCGCCACGCTGATCCCCACGGTGTCGCTGCCGATCTCGCTGATCGGCACGGTGGCGCTGATGAAGGCCTTCGGCTACAGCCTGGACAACGTCTCGCTGCTGGCCATCACCCTGGCGGTGGGCCTGGTGGTGGACGACGCCATCGTTATGCTCGAGAACATCGTGCGCCATATCGAGGAAGGCGTGGCGCCGCTGAAGGCCGCGCTGGTGGGTTCGCGCGAGATGGGCTTCACCATCCTGTCGATCTCGATCTCGCTGGTGGCGGTGTTTATCCCGATCTTCTTCATGCCGGGCGTGATCGGGCTGTTGTTCCATGAATTTGCCGCGGTGGTGTCGCTGGCGATCCTGGTATCGGCGCTGGTGTCGCTGACGCTGATCCCGATGCTGTGCGCGCGCTTCCTGTCGGCCGAGAACGTGCCGGTGGATGAATCGCACCATGCCTACGGCGACCACGCGTCGGCGCAGCCCGACATCGTGCAGAAGCAGACCTTCGGCATGCGCTCCACGCAGTGGTTCGAGAACCTGTTCGAGTTCACGCTGCACCGCTATGCGCGCGGGCTGGACTGGTGCCTGGCGCACCGCCGCACCGTGTTGGCGGTCGCGGGCCTGACCTTCGTGCTGACCGCGGTGCTGTTCGTCACCATTCCCAAGGGCTTCTTCCCCGAAGAGGACATCGGCCAGATCCGCGTCAACGCCGAAGGCCCGCAGGACATCTCCTTCGACGCCATGGCGGAACGCCTGCGCGACGCCGCCGAGCGCATGCGCGCCAACCCCGCGGTCAAGAGCATCGTGGTCGCCATCGGCGGCGGCCCGTCGCCCGCCATCAACACCGGGCGCATGTTTGTCGAACTGAAGCCGCGCGGCGAGCGCGAAGCGATGCCGAAGGTGATCGAGTCGCTGCGGCGCGATGTTGCCGGTGTGCCGGGCCTGGCGGTGTACTTTGCGCCGGTGCAGAACCTGCAGCTGGGCGGGCGCCAGAGCAAGAGCCGCTACCAGTACACATTGCAGAGCGTGAAGGCCGGCCAGCTGCAGGACTCGTCCGACCAGCTGATGGCAAAGATGCGCGCCGATCCGATCTTCCGCGACGTCACCAGCGATTCGCAGCAGTCCGGGCTGGAGGCGCACCTGTCGATCGACCGCGACAAGGCCAATGCGCTGGGTGTGCAGATGCAGGACGTGCGCACCGCGCTGTACTCGGCCTTCGGCGAGCGGCAGGTGTCGACCATCTATACGCCGATCGACAACTACTACGTGATCCTGCAGGCGGCCGATGTCGACCGCACCGACGAGAGCGCGTTCTCCAAGCTCTATGTGCGCAGCAAGACCGGCCAGATGGTGCCGGTCTCAGCCTTCGCCACCACCGAGCGCCGGGTCGGGCCAATCTCCGTCAACCACCAGGGGCAGCTGCCTTCGGTGACGGTGTCGTTCAACCTGGCGCCGGGCGCGGCGCTGGGCGATGCTTCGGCACGCATCGACCGCTACCGGCAGGAGATCGCCATGCCCAGCTCGATCTTCACCAGCTGGGGCGGCGACGCGGCGGTGTTCCAGTCGTCGCAGGCGACGCAGATCGTGCTGCTGGTGGCAGCCATCGCGGTGATCTACACGCTGCTGGGCGTGCTGTATGAAAGCTATATTCATCCGCTGACGATCCTGGCGGGTTTGCCTTCGGCGGCGGTGGGCGCGTTGCTGACGCTGTTCATCTTCAATGTCGAGCTGTCGCTGATTGCCGTGATCGGCGTGCTGATGCTGATCGGCATCGTCAAGAAGAACGCGATCATGATGATCGACTTCGCGCTGGCCGCGCAGCGCGAACAAGGGATGACGCCGGCGAAGGCGATCCGGCAGGCGTGCCTGCTGCGCTTCCGGCCGATCATGATGACGACCTTCGCCGCGGTGATGGGTGCGCTGCCGCTGGCGCTCGGCTTAGGCGCCGGTGCCGAGTTGCGCCAGCCGCTGGGCCTGGCCGTGGTCGGCGGCCTGCTGTTCTCGCAGGTGATCACGCTGTTTATCACGCCGGTGATCTACCTCGCGCTGGACCGGTTCTCCGGGACGGGGCCGTTGCAGATTGATTCTGAAGGCACCAAGCTGCCGGACAAGGCTCCGGGCGAGACCGTGCACCAGCGCTGAGGCACCGGCAGACAAGAGGAGGCCGCAGCATTGCTGCGGGCTCTTTGCTTTCGAGGTGCCGGCCAGGGTCGGACATCAGCGACATGTAGTGGCTGCGCGCGCCATCCGCCTGAAAGCGGGCGCGGCTACGTGCTGGTGACGTGGGCGCGCCGGCACAAGGTTGCGAACACCGATGCGCTCGACGTCGCCGCGCACCGCCTGGAACGCCCGCGCGTCGTCACGGAATGATGACGTGACCATCACACCAACCCGGGCAACAAGCGGGAGCGCAGGCCGCCAACCCCGCCACTACAACGAGATAGGGAAAGGAACTGCGTGATGTCATTCCGTTTGCGCATTGCCGGCATGCTGGCCGCCGCTGTCGCTGTGCTCGCCACCGGCTGCGCGGCCACGCGCCCCGCGCCCGAGGCGGTCAGCGCCGCCTTCGCCGGCAAGTCCTACGTGCTGCTGGGCGAGGTCCACGACAACGCCGCCGCGCAGCAGCAGCGCCTGGCCGCGCTGACGCGCGCCGTCGAGCAAGGCTGGCGCCCGGCCATCGCCATGGAACAGTTCGACCGCGAGCGCCCGCGCGATGCCGACTACCTGATCGCCCAGGCCGGCGGCGGTGCCTGGCAATGGCCGCTGTACCGGCCGGTGGTGGCGCTGGCGCTGCGGTACGACCTGCCGCTGGTGGCGGCCAACCTGTCGCGCGCCGACGCCGGCAAGATCGTGCGCGGCGGACTGGACAGCCTGTTCCCGGCCGGCGAGCGCCAGCAGCTGGGTCTGTCCGGTGCGCTCCCCGGCGACCTCGTGGCCGCGCAGACGGCGGTGCTGGACCGGGGCCACTGCGGCAATTTCCCCAAGGCCATGCTGCCCGGGATGCTGGCGGCGCAGGCCGCGCGCGATGCGGTGATGGCGCAGACGCTGCGCCCCTACGCGCAGCGCGGCGCGGTGCTGATCGCCGGCAACGGCCACGTGCGGCGCGACATCGGCGTGCCGCGCTGGCTGGGGGCGGGCGTGGGGCAGGTGGTCAGCGTGGGGTATGTGGAAAACCCGCCTGCCGACGGCGAGTTCGACATGGCCGTGGTGGTGCCGGCGGTGGCGCGCAAGGACCCGTGCCTGCAGGCGAAGCCGGCGGGTTGAGGGGCCTGCGCCCGCGCTGCAATCCGCCATCCACGTAAACCCCGACCCTTTCTGCCCCCGATTGACAGCCTTTTGACAGTTTCCCCCGCCTAGAATCCGCCCCATGACCGGTAATTCCGGTCTGACGTTCACCAAAAGTCCAAGAACAGTCCCGGCCACGCCCCGCCGCGCCGGACAGGAGACAAGCACCGGCACTGCGCCTTTCGCGCAGTCCGCCAGGCTGTCTTCCCGTCCCCCGCAACGCAGTGGCAGCCGGAACGCCCGGGTCGGATCGCGGCTGCCAGCAGGCTGGCATGGCGCATCCCCGGTAACACCAGGAGACCGCTATGCGCCGTACCTATTCCCGCCTGGCCCATGCCGTGATGGCATCGGCCGCCGTTGCCGCCACCTTCGCCGCCGCGCCGGCCTTTGCGCTCGATAGCGTCAAGGTCATGATCGGCGCCAACCCCGGCGGCGGCTTTGACCAGACCGGCCGCTCGCTGGGCGCCGCGATGATTGCCGCGGGCCAGGCCAAGACCGCTTCATACGACAACAAGGGCGGCGCCGGCGGCACCATCGCGCTGACCCAGTTCGTCAATACCGACAAGGGCAACCCCAATGCGCTGATGGTGGTGGGCGCGGTGATGGTGGGCGCGATCGAGACCAACAAGCCGCCGGTCACGCTGAAGAACGCCACCCCGATCGCGCGCCTGTTCGCCGACACCATGGTCATCACCGTGCCGGCCAGCTCGCCGATCAAGTCGGTCAAGGACCTGACCACGCAGCTCAAGGCCAACCCGGGCAGCGTCAGCTGGGGCGGCGGCTCCAAGGGTTCGATCGACCACATCCTGGCCGGCCTGATCGCCAAGGAATCGGGCGTCGATCCCAAGAAGATCAACTACGTGCCGTTCCAGGGCGGCGGCGAAGCCTCGGCCTCGATCATGGGCGGCCACGTGACGGTGGGCATCGCCGGCGTGTCGGAATTCCTGCCCTTCATCAAGAGCGGCAAGATGCGCGCGCTGGCGGTGACCTCCAAGGACCGCACCGCCGATATCCCGACGCTCAAGGAGCAAGGCGTGAACGTCGAGATCTATAACTGGCGCGGCGTGTACGGCGCGCCCGGCATCAGCGCCGAGCAGCGCAAGGCCATGATCGACGCCGTGGTCAAGGCCACCGAGAGCCAGGCCTGGAAGGACACGCTGCAGAAGAATGACTGGACCCCGTTCCTGCTGACTGGCGACGAGTTCGGCAAGTTCGTCGACAGCGAATCGGCCCGCCTGGGCGGCTCGCTGCGTGAACTGGGCGTGGCCAAGTAAGAACTGCCGGCAGCACCCAAACCGGCAGTACCGCATCAACCTGCTTTACCTGTCGTGCCTGCCAATCCCGCCGGTGAACCCGGCGGCAGGAAAACGGCGCAGGGCCCGGTGTCCACCTGCGATACCAGACAAATAATCATATGTCGCCGGGCCCTGCCGCCGCGCGGGCAGCACCTGCCAGCGTCGCGGACGCCAGCACCCATGCTGGCGACAAAGGCCAAGGAGTCTCCATGAAACCCTCGCACCTCGCCATCGGCATTGCCGTGCTGGCGCTCTCCCTGTTTTTCTTCCTCGGGCTGTCCGGCATTTCCGGCGACGAGGGCTACGCCGGCCTGTCGCCGCGCTTCGTGCCCACGCTGGTGGCCGTCGGCCTGGCCGTGTGCGGCGCGCTGCTGACCTGGCAGGGCGTGCGCGGCGGTTTCCGCAATATGCCGGAAGAAGATGCCGAGCTGCCCAACGCGCCGCACAACTTCGGCGGCTTCCTGTGGGTGGCCGCGGGCCTGGTGCTGAACATGGCGCTGATCGGCACGCTTGGCTTCGTGATCGCTTCCACGCTGCTGATGGTGTGCGTGGCGCGTGGCTACGGCAGCCGCCGCATCGTGCGCGACGCGCTGATGGGCCTGTGCATCACGGTGCCGATGTGGGCGCTGTTTGAGTTCCTGCTCGGCATCAACCTGCCGCTGCTGCCCATCGCCGGCTTCTGAGCCCGCCCGCCCGTCCAGCAAGGAGTCTTCGAATGGATACCCTGAACCAGCTGATGCACGGCTTTGCCGTGGCCATCACGCCGATCAACCTGATGTGGGCCCTGGTGGGCTGCTTCCTTGGCACCGCCATCGGCGTGCTGCCGGGCATCGGCCCCGCGCTGACGGTGGCGATGCTGCTGCCGCTGACCGCCAAGGTGGAACCGACCGCCGCGCTGATCATGTTCGCCGGCATCTACTACGGCGCGATGTACGGCGGCTCGACCACCTCGATCCTGATGAACACGCCGGGCGAGTCTTCCACCATGGTCACAGCCATGGAAGGCAACCTGATGGCCAAGAACGGGCGCGCCGGCCCGGCGCTGGCCACCGCGGCGATCGGCTCGTTCGTGGCGGGCACCATCGCCACGGTGATGCTGTCGATGTTCGCGCCGGTGGCGGCGGACGTTGCGCTGCAGTTCGGCCCGGGCGAGTACTTCATGATCATGCTGCTGGCCTTCACCACGGTCTCGGCCGTGCTGGGCTCGTCGCTGCTGCGCGGCATGACCGCACTGTTCCTGGGCCTGGGCATCGGCCTGATCGGCATGGATTCGCTGTCGGGCCAGACCCGCTATTCGATGAACGTGCAGGAGCTGTACGACGGCATCGACATCGTGGTGGTGGCGGTGGGCCTGTTCGCGGTGGGCGAGGCGCTGTTCAACGCGTTCTTCCCGCAGCCGGCGGGCACCTTCAACAAGCTCAGCTCGGTCCACATGAACAAGTCGGACTGGAAGCGCTCGATCCCGGCGTGGATCCGCGGCACCTTCATCGGCTTCCCGTTCGGGCTGATCCCCGCCGGCGGCGCCGAGATCCCGACCTTCCTGTCGTATGCCACCGAGAAGAAGCTGTCCGACCACAAGGAAGACTTCGGCAAGGTCGGCGCGATCGAAGGCGTGGCCGGCCCCGAAGCGGCCAACAACGCCGCAGTGACCGCGACGCTGGCCCCGCTGCTGACGCTGGGCATCCCCACCTCCAACACCACCGCGATCCTGCTGGCCGCGTTCCAGAACTACAACCTGCAGCCGGGCCCGATGCTGTTCCAGACCTCGGGCGACCTGGTGTGGGGCCTGCTGGCGTCGCTGTATATCGGCAACGTCATGCTGCTGGTGCTGAACCTGCCGGCGATCGGGCTGTGGGTGCGCATGCTGCGCGTGCCCACGCCGCTGCTGTACGGCGGCATCCTGATCTTCGCCGGGCTGGGCGCCTACGGCATCCGCCAGTCGTGGTTCGACCTGCTGCTGCTGTTCGTGGTCGGCCTGCTCGGCATGGTGATGCGCCGCTTCGACTTCCCCACCGCGCCGGTGATCGTGGGCATGATCCTGGGGCCGATGGCCGAGAAGCAGCTGCGCAATGCGCTGTCGATCGGCCAGGGCGACTGGACCCTGTTCCTGCGCCAGCCGATCTCGGCCACCATCCTGGCGCTGACCGTGGCGGTGGTGGTGATCCCGCGCCTGTTGCGCTGGCACGCGACCCGCACCTCGGCGCACGCGCAGGCCGACAACGCGGCCTGATGCGCGCGATCTTGCGGTAAGCTTTGCGAGGCCCGCACGCCAATGGTGTGCGGGCCTCTTGTCTTTCGTCTCTCGTTTTCCAAAACAACAAGGCGCCGGCGCTTCCGTGCCAGGCCGCTGAACCATGCGTCTCTTCTCCAACCCCTGGCTGTCCGCGCTGCCCACGCTGGCGCTCGGGCTGGCCGCCGCCCTGCTCTGCACCGCGCTGCATACCCCGCTGCCGTGGATGATCGGCCCGCTGCTGGCCGTGGCCGCCGCGCGCATGGCCGGGGCCGACCTGCGGGCGCCGTCGCAGGCCCGCAACGCGGGCCAGTGGGTGATTGGCGCGTCGCTCGGGCTCTACTTCACGCCGGACGTGGTGGCGCGGTTGGTGGAATACCTGCCCTACATCATTGCCGGCTCGCTGTTCGCGCTGGTGCTGGGCGCGGGCGGTGCCATCCTGCTGCGGCGGACCACCGGCGTGGCCTTCAAGACCGCGTTCTTCTCCACCGCCATCGGCGGTGCCTCGGAGATGGCCAACCTGGCCGAGCGCAACGGCGCGCGCATCGACCAGGTGGCGGCCGCGCATTCACTGCGGGTGCTGATGGTGGTGGTGACCGTGCCGGCCATCTTCCAGTACGGCGGCATCCACGGGCTCGACCCCTATATCCCCGGCCCGCGCGTGGTCAGCGCCCCGGGGCTGCTGGCGCTGGTCGCGATCACGCTGGGCGTGGCGCTGCTGGTGAAGCGGCTGAACATGCCCAACCCGTTCGTGATCGGCACGCTGCTGGCCGCGGCGGTGCTGACCGCGTCCGGGATCGAGCTGTCGGCCATCCCCACCTGGATGAGCCGTGCCGGCCAGCTGCTGATCGGGGTCTCGCTGGGGGTGCGCTTCTCGCGCGAGTTCCTGCATACCGCGCCGCGCTTCCTGTCGGGCGTGGCGCTCTACACCGTGCTGGCGCTGGTGGTATCGGCGCTGGTGGGCTGGGGGCTGTCGGCGCAGTCGGGCGCGCACCCGGCCACGGTGATCCTGGGCACCACGCCGGGCGGCATCGCCGAGATGTGCATCACGGCCAAGGTGCTGGAGGTGGGGGTGCCGCTGGTGACCGCGTTCCACGTGATCCGGATGGCCTTCGTGGTGCTGGCCACCGGCCCCCTGTATCATTGCCTCAAACATCGCGTCGCGCCGGAGGAGACAGAGTAGCGGTCCGTTACAGGACGGCTACGGTGCGGCCAGCCAGAACCAGGAGCGCCATGTCCGAAGCCGCACCGCAATTCAGCCTCAACGATATCGACGCCACGCTGGAGCGCGTGCTGGCGCCATGGGTGCGCCAGCTCGGCCTGCGTGCCGAAGCCGTCGATGCCCAGGGCGTCACGCTGCGCCTGCCGTTCAGCGAATCGTTCCGCCATGCGGGCGGCGTGGTCTGCGGCCAGGTGCTGATGTCCGCCGCCGATACCGCCATGATCGTCGCCGTGGCCAGCGCGCTGGGCGCCTTCCGCCCGATGACCACGGTCGCGCTCACCACCAATTTCATGCGCCCGGTGATCGACGGCGACGTGCTGGTGCGCGCCAACGTGCTGCGGCTGGGCAAGACCGTGGTGTTCGGCGAGATCGAGCTGACCGGCACCGACGGCAAGCTGGCGGTGCAGGCCACCACCACCTACGCCCTGCTCTGATCCCCTCGCAACGCCAGCGCCCATGACTTCCGGCCACGCCCATCCCTTCGACCAGGTCGTCTTTGCCGGCGGTGGCAACCGCTGCTGGTGGCAGGCGGGCTGGTGGGACGCGGTCGCGCCGGAACTGCAGTTGCGCCCGCGCGTGATCGCCGCGATCTCGGCCGGCGCGGCGACGGCGTGCATGGTCTATGCGCACGACTCGCATCAGACCATGGACTACTACCGCGAGGTCCTGTCCAACAACCGCCGCAATGCCTACTGGGGCAACCTGCTGCGCAATGAGCGCGTGTTCCCGCATTACGGCATCTACCGCACCGCGCTGCTGACGATCTTCGCCGACGGGCGCCTCTCGCACCTGCAGCAGGCGCCGGAGATCCGTATCGGCGTGGCCCATATCCCGCGCTGGAGCGGCCCGCGCCTGGCGGTGGCAGCGGGGCTGCTGGCGTACAACATCGACAAGCATGTGCTCAAGACGCTGCACCCGCGGCTGGGGCGCAAGCTGGGCTTCCGGCCGGAGTTCGTGCGCGCGCAGGACTGCGATTCGCCCGAGCAGCTGGCCGACCTGCTGCTGCAGTCGGCCTCCACGCCGCCGTTTACGCCGGTGCTGCGCCGCGGCGGCCGCCCGGTGCTGGACGGCGGGCTGGTCGACAACGTGCCCGTGGACGCGCTCGATGCCACCCCGGGCAATGTGCTGGTGCTGGTGACAAGGCTGTATCCGCGCCCGCGCCGTTTCGTGCTTGAGCAAGGCGGCCAGCGCCGCCTGTACCTGCAGCCCTCGCAGCGCGTGCCGATCTCGAGCTGGGACTACACCCGGCCCGATGCCATGACTCACGCCTACGAACTGGGCCGCCGCGACGGGGAAACTTTCCTGCGCGAGTGGCCGTCGATCCTGAATACCGAACTGCGGCCCGCTGCCTAGTTTCTTGTTTGCTGGCGCTGGCCTGATTGTTGTCGATGCGGCCCGTGTGCCGCGACAGGAGGCATGGATGACTAAGCGCCAGACAACCCCCGCCGGGGCCAGGGAACCGCGGCGCGCCCGCGAGGTCAGCGCGGCGCCGCCGGTGGAGCAGGTGCCGCGCGTGCGCGACGGCCGCACGCGGCGCAATGACAAGGTGCGCAAGGCAGACCTGGTGGTGATCGGCGGCGGCTCGGGCGGCGTGGCCTGCGCGCGGCGTGCCGCCGCGCACGGCGCACGCGTGATCCTGGTCGAGCGCGATGCCATCGGCGGCACCTGCGTCAACCGCGGCTGCGTGCCCAAGAAGATGCTGTCCTACGGCGCCGGCTGGTCGGCCATCCTGTCGGGCTGCCTGTCGCATACCGGTGGGCGTGAGGACTGGCGCGACGCCATCGTGCGCGTCAATGCCGAGGTTGCGCGGCTGAACGCGGGCTACACCCAGCGCCTGCACGAATCCGGCGTGGAAATCCTGCGCGGCGATGCGCTGGTTACCGGCAAGGACGAAGTGCGCGTCGGCGACGAGACCATTCACGCGCGCCGCATCCTGATCGCCACCGGCGCGCGCCCGCGCGCGCTCGAAGTCCCGGGCGGCGAACTGGCCGCCAGTTCAGACGATGTCTTCACCTGGCAGACCGTGCCGGGTTCGATTGCGGTCATCGGCGGCGGCTACATCGGCGTGGAGCAGGCCTCGATCCTGTCGCGCTACGGCGTCAAGGTAGACCTGATCGTTGCCGGCGACCGGCTGCTGCCCCACTTCGACCACGACATCTCCCGGTCGCTGGCCGAGGCACTGACCGCGCGCGGCGTGCGCCTGCACCTGAACGCCAGGGTGCACCTGCTGAGCCAGGCCAACGGCGCGGTTGAAGTGTGCTACCGCCCCACCGACCGCCCCGGCCAGACCGAGGCTGTGCGCGCGCAGGCCGCGCTGGCGGCGATCGGGCGCATTTCCAACGTGCAGGGCTTCGGGCTGGAGGCGGTTGGCGTGGACTTTGGCGACAAGGGCGGCATCCGCGTGGACCGCCAGTTCCGCAGCAACGTGCGCGGCATCTACGCGCTCGGCGACGCCATCGACGGCCTGCACCTGACCCCGGTGGCCACCGCGCAGGGCCGCTGGCTGGCCGACCGCCTGTACGGCCGGCGCGGCGAACGCGCCGATTTCGACTTCGTGCCGACCGCGGTGTTCTGCGAGCCCGCCATCGGCGCCGTGGGCCTGACCGAGGCCCAGGCGATCGCAGCCGCCGGCAGGCCCGAGCGCATCCGCACCGTGGTCAAGCGCTTTGTCTCGCTGGAAAACCGCTTTGCCGGCAACTCCCACCAGTCGATGTTCAAGCTGGTGCTGAACGCGCGCAGCGGGCGCGTGCTCGGTGCGCACCTGATGGACGACGCCGCGCCCGAGATCGTGCAGACGCTGGCGGTGGCATTGCGGCTGGGCGTGCGCGAATCGCACCTGCAGACCACGGTGCAGTTGCATCCGACGGTGGCGGAGGAGTTATATGGTTAGGGGTTATTCGCCGATGGGCAGCTTCAGCACCGCGCGCACGCCGGTGCCCTGCAAGCCGTCGCCAAGCTCCACCGTGCCGCCAAACCGCGCCGCCATCTCGCGCGAGATGGCCAGCCCCAGCCCGGAGCCCGGCTCCGCATTGCCAACGCGCCGGTAGAAGCGCGCGAAGACCTTTTCGCGCTCTTCGGCCGGAATGCCCGGCCCATCGTCTTCCACCACCAGGCACGCGGTCTGGTCGGCGCGCGTGGCCGACAGCGTGATGCGGCTGCCGCGTGGCGAGTACTGGATCGCGTTGTGGACCAGGTTGGCCAGCGCCTCGCGCAGCAGCGCGGGGTCGGCGCGCACCGGCAGCTTCAGCCCCGGCACCGGCTCCCAGCCGAAGTCCTGCTGCTTGCCGCGCGCCAGCGGCAGGTAGTCCAGCGCCACCTGCTCGGCCACGGTGACGGCGTCGATGATGTCGATGCCATCGGCTTCCTGGGCGGCTTCGCCGTGGTGCTGGCGTACCCGCGCCAGCGCCAGCAGCTGGTTGGTCAGGCGCGCGGCCTGTTCCAGCTGGGTGACGATGCCGCCCACGGCTTCGCCGGCGGCCTGGCGCGCGGTCTCGGGGTCAGGGGCGCGCAGCTGGCGCTGGGCGTATTCGGCCTGGGTCTTCAGGATGGCCAGCGGCGTGCGCAGCTGGTGCGCGGCGTCGGCGATGAACTGGGCCTGCGACTGCGCCATTGCCGCGGAGCGCGACACGTGCAGGTTGACCGCGTCGACCAGCGGGCGCACCTCGGCGGGCACGCGCTCGAACGTTAGCGGTGTCAGGTCATCCGGCGAGCGCGCTTCCACGTCGTCGCGCACGCGCGCCAGCGGGCGCAGCACGTAGGTGACGCCGCCCACCAGGATGCCGGCGCTTAGCAGGATCAGCAGCAGGTCGCGCGCCAGCGCGCTGCGCCAGACCGTGCCGATCAGCGTGGTGCGCGGCTCGGCGGTCTCGGCCACCTGGATGATCACGCGCATGCGCGCGTCCGGGCGGTATACCGGCCGCGCCATCGCGGCGATGCGCACGGACTCGCCCAGGTATTCGGCGTCGTAGAAGCGCGGCTGGTTGTTGACGAGGGTGCCGGCAGGAAGCGGCAGGTCGTCGTAGCCGGTGACGGTCTCGACCTGGCCGGCGCGCTCGGTCGACACGCGGTAGAACACATGGGTCTGCGCCGCCGTCTCGAACATCTCCATGGCGGCATCGGGCAGGGTCAGCTGGACGTTGTCGCCAGCCATGCCGATGGCACTGTCGATGGCGCGGATCGAGCCATAGAGCGAGCGGTCATAAGCCGTGTTGGCGGCGTCGCGCAGGGTGCCGTAGGTGAGCCAGGTGTCGATCGCCATCATCGCCGCCAGCGCCGGCACCAGCAGCAACAGCAGTTGCCGGCGCAGGCTGCCGCGGCGCCAGGACGGGACGCGATGGCGCCGCGCCATCTTCAGCGTCCGGCCTCGGGCTCCAGCAGGTAGCCGAAGCCGCGCAGGGTGACGATGGTGACGCCGTGCCCGGCCAGCTTCTTGCGCAGCCGGTAGACCAGCACCTCGATCGCGTCGGGCGAGACATCGGCGTCGAGCGAGAACACCTTGTCGAGCAGCTGCGCCTTGGTCAGCGGCTGGCCGCTGCGTGCCAGCAGCGCGCCCAGCAGGGTCGATTCGCGCGGGGTCAGCGCCAGCGGGGCGCCGTCCAGCGTGAAGCTGCGGGTCTCGCCGTCGAACACCAGCGTGCCGCACTGCAGGCGCGGATGCGCGCGCCCGCGGCTGCGGCGGATCAGCGCCAGCAGCCGCGCTTCCAGCTCGGCAATGGCAAAGGGCTTGGGCAGGTAGTCGTCGGCGCCCAGGTTCAGGCCGCGCACGCGTTCGTCCAGCGTGTCCTGCGCGGTCAGGATCAGCACCGGGGTGCGGTCGTCGCGCGCGCGCATGGACTTGAGCACGGCCAGCCCGTCCTTGCCGGGCAGGCGCAGGTCGAGCAGCACCGCGTCGTATTCCTCGGCCTGCAGGCGGGCCTCGGCCTGCAGCCCGTCGGCGACATGCTCGATCACAAAGCCGCCCTGCTCCAGCGCGCGGGCGACCCAGCGTGCCAGTTCGATTTCATCCTCCACCAGCAGGATGCGCATGCCGGTCTCCTCCTCTGCCGGTTTGGTCCATGTTTCGGTTGCGGCGGCGGAAACCGTCCGGAGAACAGGGGGCTGCACCGATGGAGCGCGCCCGCCGCGGGCGCCTATAATAACCCCGCCCCGCTGGTCCCGGCGCGTGTTGTCCGTGCGCCCGCTCCCTTCCACAGGCAGTTCTTCCGTTTCCGACCACCGTGCCCACGCGTCCACCCCCGCCGTCCCTGCCGTGCGCTTGCGAGCCGCCTGCCTCGGGGCAGCGCCGCCGCCTGCTGGGCGCATCGCTGCTGGCCGGCGCCACCTTGCCGGCCGCGTGGCCCCTTCATGCCCAGTCTAGGCCCCCGGCGCCGCCGCCGGGGTATCCGTCCGGGTATGACGCCACCATCGCCGGCGCCATGCGCGAAGGCATGGTCACGGTCTATGCATCGACCGACCTGAAAGTGGCGCAGCCGCTGATCGCCGCGTTCGAGGCGCGCTACCCGGGCATCCGCGTGCACTACCAGGATCTCAACACGATCGAGCTGAACCAGCGCTTCCTGGCCGAGACCGCGGCGCTGGGCGGCAAGCGGCCCGCGCCCGATGCGGCCTTCGCCGACGTGCTGTGGAGCACGGCGATGGACCTGCAGATCAAGCTGGTCAACGACGGCCATGCGCAGCGCTACGCCTCGCCCGAGCGCGCCGGCCTGCCCGGCTGGGCGGTGTGGCGCGACGAGGCCTGGGGCACCACCTTCGAGCCCGCGGTGATCGTCTACAACCGCCACCACCTGGCCGGCATGCGCCCGCCGCGCAGCCGCAGCGGGCTGGCGCGGCTGCTGCAGGAGCACGCGCCGCGCTGGCATGGCAAGGTGGTGACGTATGACGTGGAGCGCTCGGGCGTGGGCTACCTGCTGGCGCAGCAGGACGCGCGCATGGGCAGTGAGTTCTGGTATCTGGCGCAGGCGCTGGGGCGCGCCGGGGTGCAGCTGTCGGCGTCCACCGCCGAGATGATCGAGCGCATCGCCAGCGGCGAGCTGGTGATGGGCTACAACCTGCTGGGTTCGTACGCGCTGTCGCTGATGGAGCGTGGCGCGGCCATCGACGTGATCGCCCCGCGCGACTACACGCTGGTGATGTCGCGAGTAGCCTTTATTGCCCGGCGCGCGCCGCGGCCCAATGCGGCGCGGCTGTGGCTGGACTACCTGCTCTCGCGCGAGGGCCAGGCGCTGCTGGCCAAGTCCACCTCGCAGCTCTACACCATCCGCACCGATACCGACAGCGTGCACACCGCGGCGGCATTGTCGGAGCGGCTGGGCTACGCGCTCAAGCCGATCAGCGTCGGCCCGGGCCTGCTGGCCGCGCAGGACGCGATGCGCAAGCGCGCATTCCTGGCGCGCTGGCGCGAGGCCATGCGCGGATAAGCGCGGATAAGCGCGCCGCTCAGGGGACCAGGTCGCCGGTATCGAGCCCGCCCGGCTGGGCGTTCGGGCAGGCCTGCTGGCACAGCGTGGACAGTTCCCGGTCCAGCGCCGCCATCGGGCGCGGCACGTAGCCGTGGCGCAGCGCCGGCGAGAACTTCAGGGTATCGATGAAGGCGTCGGACATGCGCTCGGCGTTGGCGTCGAGGTCGAAGTCCTGGGGCGAGAACAGCCAGTGCGCCAGCACCCCGCCGATGGCGGCATGGAAGGCATTGACGGCCAGGTCCAGGTCCAGGTCGGCGGGCAGCTGGCCGCGCTCCAGGGCCAGGCGCAGGTGCTCGCGCATCTTGACCAGGCCTTCCTGGTGCGACTGGCGCTGGCGCTCGAAGATGGCGCCGTTGTCCTGCACCATCTCGCACTTGTGGAAGATGATCTCGAACACCCGGCGCCAGCGCGGGTTGACCACGGTCTGGCGCATCACATAGGCGCAGATGTCGCGGATGCCGCCCAGCGGGTCTTCCTGGCGCGCGAGCCGCTCGGGGTCGCACAGCGCTTCCACGGGCAGGTTGACGCGGTCGCACATGGCGGCGAACACATCGCTCTTGTTCTTGAAGTGCCAGTAGATCGCGCCGCGCGTGACACCCGCCGCCTCGGCGATGTCCGCCAGCGACGGGCGTGCCACGCCGCGGGCGTGGAACACGGCTTCGGCCGCGTCGAGAATCCGGTGGCGCGTTTCAAGCGCCTCTTCCTTGGTACGTCTGACCATTTTTGTCTCTGGTGCCGGCGGCATGACGCAATGGATCCGTCATGGCCAGCCTTGTTGGTTCTCCCTGGGTGCGGCCCCGCTGTGGCAGCCGCACGGCCGGCGCACGCGCCGGCGGGTCGTTGTCGTCACATGCCAATGTGCTTGCAGCCTGCGAGCCGATACGACGGCGCGCATCCTAACCCGAGCCGGCGATTTGCGCCGTGATTCCGAACGGGTGGGGAGCAATTTGGACCGGCCGGTTGGGTTTGACCGGGGGCGGGATCCGTATTGCCGCGGCCCTGCGGCGCAGGTTGTGCGCCGAAAGTCCCTTCTGCAACATCAACTTAACATACATGCTTGAATGTATATATAATACGCGCTTGTCCGGCATTCGGCCAGCCGCCTTCTGTGACATACCCAGCACAGTTGGCAATCCCTGCCGCAGGCCAGCCGGTCATGAATCCAGTCGTTACATAAAAGCCGCCGTTCGTCGCATTTGACACTGCGACGCCGCGATTTGTGGCTAGCATCACGCTTTTGTCCGCCGCAAACCGTGCGGCGGGCTGTGTCGTATCCGTTTGTCGGATGACAGGTCGGGACGATGCGGCAGATCTCAAATTGCCATCATGGGGTTATCGATGAGGAAGTCCCAACGTATCCGTTGCGTTGCTGCCTATGCACTAGCGGCACTGTCTGCCGTGGCGCTTGTTGCCTGCGGCGACAAGAAGGCCGAAGGCGGCGCCCCGCCGCCGCCGGAAGTGGGTGTGGTGACCGTGACGCCGTCGCCGGTCGCCGTCGTCAATGAACTGCCGGGCCGCCTGGAAGGCATACGCACGGCCGAAGTGCGTGCTCGCGTCGAAGGCATCGTGCTGTCGCGCAACTACACCGAAGGCGGCGAAGTGAAGGCCGGCCAGGTGATGTTCCGCATCGACCCGGCACCCTACCAGGCCACGCTGGCTTCGGCCCAGGCCGCGCTGCAGCGCGCCGAGGCCAACGCCGTGTCGGCGCGCCTGAAGGCCGATCGCTACAAGCCCCTGGTGGCCGTCAACGCGGTCAGCAAGCAGGAGTACGACGACGCCGTGGCCTCCGCCGGCCAGGCCAACGCCGACGTGGCCTCGGCCAAGGCGGCGGTGCGCACCGCCCAGATCAACCTGGGCTACACCACCGTGACCGCGCCGATCAGCGGCCGCGCCGGCCGTGCGCTGGTGACCGAGGGCGCGCTGGTGGGCAAGGGCGAGGCGACCAAGCTGGCGCTGGTGGAGCAGGTCGACCCGATGTGGGTCACCTTCACCCAGCCGGCTTCGGAAGTCACGCGCCTGCGCCGCGCCATCGAGTCCGGCGTGGTCAAGGGCGTCAACGGCGGCGCCAACGTGCGCCTGTTCGTGGAAGACGGCCGCGAGTACGAGCACACCGGCAAGCTGCTGTTCTCGGACATGACGGTCGACCCGACCACCGGCGCGATCACGCTGCGCGCGCAGTTCCCGAACCCGAAGCGCGAGCTGCTCTCGGGCACCTTCGTGCGCGTGAAGATCGAGCAGGGCGTGGACGAGAACGCACTGACCGTGCCGCAGCGGGCGCTGATCCGCGGCGCGCAGGGTGCCAGCGTGATGGTGGTGGGCACGGACGGCAATGTCGCGGCGGTGCCGGTCAAGGCGCCGCAGGCCATTGGCGACCGCTGGGTCGTGACCGAAGGCCTGAAGGGCGGCGAGAAGGTGATCGTCGAAGGCCTGCAGAAGGTCAAGGTCGGTGCGCCGGCCAGGGCGGTACCGTTCAAGCCGGCCGGGGCCTCGGCACCGGCCGCGGCGACGGCCTCCGCCCCGGCGGCGCCGGCCTCGGCCCCCAAGGCCGAGGGCCCGCAGCAAGCCAAGTCTGACGCCAAGCAAGGCTGAACCCTGCCGTACCACCAATACGGCAAATACGGCTAGACCGCTAGACCAAGAGGGAGCCAGTTTATGGCCAAGTTTTTTATCGACCGGCCGGTGTTCGCGTGGGTGCTCGCGCTGATCATCGTGCTGGGCGGCATATTGTCGATCCTGCAGTTGCCGATCGCGCAATATCCGAACATCGCCCCGCCGACGATCTCGGTCACCGCCACCTACCCGGGTGCGTCGGCCAAGACGCTGGAGGATTCCGTCACCTCGGTGATCGAGCAGGAGCTCAACGGCGCCCCTAACCTGCTCTACTACAACTCCACCAGCGAGTCGTCCGGCCTGGCGAGCATCACCATCGCCTTCGCGCCGGGTTCGAACGTCGACCTGAACTCGGTCGAAGTGCAGAACCGCCTCAAGCGCGTGGAAGCGCGCCTGCCGGCTGAAGTGCGCCAGCAGGGCGTGCGCGTGGACAAGGCCGGGAACAACTACATGATGTTCCTGACCGTGTCGTCCAAGTCCGGCACGGCCGACGCGATCCAGCTCGGCAACTATGTCTCGGCGCAGGTGATCGACTCGATCCGCCGGGTGCCGGGCGTGGGCCAGGCCGACCTGTTCGGCACCGAGTACGCCATGCGGATCTGGCTGGACCCGGCCAAGCTGACCGGCTACAACCTGACCCCGACCGACGTCACCGCCGCGGTGGGCGAGCAGAACATCCAGGTCGCCGTGGGCGAGCTGGGCGGCACGCCCTCGCCCAAGGGCACCGAGCTCAACGCCACCGTCACCACCGAAAGCCGCCTGACCACGCCTGAGCAGTTCGGCAACATCCTGCTGCGCACCAACCCGGACGGGTCTTCGGTGCGCATCAAGGACGTGGGCCGGGTGGAGCTGGGCGGTGCCGACTACTCGACGCTGGCCCGCACCAACGGCAAGCCGTCGGCGGCCATCGCCATCAAGCTGGCCCCGACCGGCAACGCGCTGGCCACGGCCACCGCGGTGCGCGCCAAGATGGAAGAGCTGTCCAAGAACTTCCCGGCGGACTACCAGTACTCGGTGCCTTACGACACCTCGGCCTTCGTCAAGATCTCGATCGAGGAAGTGATCAAGACCCTGCTCGAAGCCGTGGTGCTGGTGTTCCTGGTGATGTACCTGTTCCTGCAGAACTTCCGCGCCACGCTGATCCCGACGCTGGTGGTGCCGATCGCGCTGCTGGGCACCTTCGGCGCGCTGCTGGCGTTCGGCTTCTCGATCAACGTGCTGACCATGTTCGGCATGGTGCTGGCCATCGGTATCCTGGTGGACGATGCCATCGTGGTGGTCGAGAACGTCGAGCGGATTATGAGCGAGGAAGGACTCTCGCCACGTGAGGCCACGCGCAAGGCCATGGGCCAGATCACCGGCGCGATCGTCGGCATCACGCTGGTGCTGACCGCGGTGTTCATCCCGATGGCATTCTTCTCGGGCTCGGTGGGCAACATCTACCGCCAGTTCTCGCTGTCGCTGATCTCGTCGATGGCATTCTCGGCGCTGCTGGCGCTGACGCTGACCCCGGCACTGTGCGCGACGCTGCTCAAGCCCGTGGAAGCCGGCCATCACCATGAGAAGACGGGCTTCTTCGGCTGGTTCAACCGCACCTTCGCGCGTTCGGCCACCAGCTACCAGGGCGTGGTCGCGCGCATCCTCAAGCGCTCCGGCCGCTACCTGATCATCTACGCGGTCATCATCGTCGGCGTGGTGGTGCTGTTCAAGCGCCTGCCGTCGTCGTTCCTGCCCGATGAGGACCAGGGCTACATGATCACCGTGGTGCAGCTGCCCAATGGCGCCACCCAGGACCGTACCATCGGCGTGCTCAAGCAGATCGAGGACTACTACCTGCAGAAGGAAAGCAAGGTGGTTGACCAGATGATCACGGTGGCGGGCTTCTCCTTCTTCGGCCGCGGCCAGAACGGCGGTATCGCGTTCGTGCGCCTGAAGGACTGGAAGGAGCGCACCGGCGACGGCGAGACCGCGCAGGCCCTGGTCGGCCGTGCCTTCGGCGCGCTCTCGTTCATCAAGGACGCGATCATCTTCCCGCTCAACCCGCCGGCGATTTCCGAGCTGGGCAACTCCTCGGGCTTTGACTTCCGCCTGCAGGACCGCACCGGCCAGGGTCACGCCAAGCTGATGGAAGCGCGCAACATGATGCTCGGTATGGCCGCGCAGAGCCCGGTGCTGATGGGCGTACGCCCGGAAGGCCAGGAAGATGCGCCGCAGCTGCAGATCGACATCGACCGCGAGAAGGCCAAGGCGCTCGGCGTCACGGTGGCGAGCATCAACTCGACGCTGTCGATTGCGTTCGGCTCCAACTACGTCAACGACTTCATCTATGAAGGCCGGGTGCGCAAGGTGATCGTGCAGGCAGAAGGCTCAGACCGCCGCCTGCCGGACGACCTGACCAAGCTGCGCGTGCGCAACAACAACGGCGACATGGTGGCGTTTGCCGCGTTCGCGACCTCCAAGTGGGTAATGGGCTCGCCGCGCCTGGAGCGCTACAACGGCATGCCGGCGGTGAAGCTGGCGGGCCAGGCCGCGCCGGGCCGCAGTACCGGTGAAGCCATGCGCGTGATGGAAGAGAACTTCGCCAAGCTGCCGCCGGGCTTCGGCTTCGAGTGGTCCGGCCAGTCTTATGAAGAACGCCTGGCCGGCTCGCAGGAACCGATCCTGTACACGCTGTCGCTGATCATCGTGTTCCTGTGCCTGGCCGCGCTGTATGAAAGCTGGTCGATCCCGTTCTCGGTGCTGCTGGTGGTGCCGCTGGGCGTGCTCGGCGCGCTGCTCGGCGTGACGCTGCGCGGCATGCCCAACGACGTGTACTTCAAGGTGGGCCTGATCGCCACGATCGGCTTGTCGGCGAAGAACGCCATCCTGATCGTGGAATTCGCCAAGGACCTGCAGGCGCAGGGCAAGGGCCTGATCGAAGCCACGCTGGAAGCGGTGCACCTGCGTTTCCGCCCGATCCTGATGACGTCGATGGCGTTCATCCTGGGCGTGCTGCCGCTGGCGATCGCCACCGGTGCGGGTTCGGCCAGCCAGCGCGCCATCGGTACCGGCGTGATTGGCGGGATGATCACCGCCACGGTGCTGGCGATCTTCCTGGTGCCGGTCTTCTTCGTGGTGGTGCGCAAGCGCTTCAAGGGCAGCAAACGCCAGCGCATGCTGGACCAGAAGTGGCACGAGCCGAAAGAGGAAATCTGAACATGACCAAGACTCTGACCACACTGCTGCTGGTGGCCGGCGTTCTGACGGGGTGCACGCTCGCGCCCCACTATGACCGCCCTGCCCCGCCGGTGGCAGACAGCTTCCCGGTGGCGCCCGAGGGCTACGCCACCGCCGAGGCGAAGAGCGGCGAGACCCGCCGCGCTGTCGACATCGGCTGGCGCGAGTTCTTCCGCGACCCGCGCCTGCAGTCGCTGATCGCGACCTCGCTGGACAACAACCGCGACCTGCGCACCGCCGCGCTGCGCATCGAAGAAGCGCGCGCGCTGTACCAGGTGCAGCGCGCCGACCTGCTGCCCACGGTGAACGCGAACGCTGCTTACACCCGTGCCAGCACCAACGCCGCCGGGACCTCGACCGTGCTCGGCCAGCCCGGGGTGACGCAGGTCTACCAGGCCAACCTGGGCATCTCGTCCTACGAGCTCGACTTCTTCGGCCGCGTGCGCAGCCTGTCGAACGCGGCGCTGGCGCAGTACTTCTCCACCGAAGAGGCGCATCGTTCGGCGTATATCTCGCTGGTGTCGGAAGTGGCCAAGGCCTATCTGTCCGAGCGTTCCTTCGCCGAGCAGTACGAAATTGCGCGGGACACGCTCAAGGCGCGCGAGAGCACCTATGGGCTCGCCAAGCAGCGCTTCGACGTCGGCGCCACATCCGCGCTGGACCTGCGCGACAACGAGTCGCTGGTGGCCCAGGCGCGTGTCGCCGCCGCGCAGCTAGCACGCCAGCGCGCGCAGGCGCAGAACGCGCTTGAAGTGCTGGTGGGCAAGCCCATCGGCAGCATCGGGAACCTGCCTGAGCCGATGCGGCTGTCGGACGAACGCATCATCAGCGATATCCCCGCGGGCTTGCCGTCGGACCTGCTGGAGCAACGCCCGGACATCCGCCAGGCCGAACAGCAGTTGCTGTCGGCCAACGCGAATATCGGCGCGGCACGCGCGGCGTTCTTCCCGCGCATCACGCTGACCACCAGCGTTGGCACCATCAGCCCGACGTTCTCGAACCTGTTCGATGCCGGCACCAAGGCGTGGTCGTTCGCGCCGCAACTGACGCTGCCGATCTTCGACTATGGCCGCAACAAGTCCAACCTGGACCTGGCCAACGTGCGCAAGAACATCCAGATCGCCAACTACGAGAAGACCATCCAGACGGCCTTCGCGGAAGTGGCGGATGCGCTGGTAGCACGCGGCACGCTGGAAGACCAGGTCTCCGGCCAGGAAGAGGTGCGCAACGCCGAAGCCGCGCGCTACGAGCTGGCGCGCCTGCGGTTCCGCAGCGGCGTGGCCAGCTACCTGGACGAACTCGATGCGCAGCGCCAGCTGTTCACCGCCGAGCAGGCGCTGATCCAGGCGCGGCAGCTGCGGCTGAACAACGCGATCGACCTGTACCGGTCGCTGGGCGGTGGCTTGCAGGAGAACAGTCCGGTGGCGCAGCAGGCGACGCCTGCGCAACCGGGGACGGTGACGCAGTAAAGGTTGCCGCTTGCCGTTGCAGCAATAAAAAACGACGCGCTCAGGCGCGTCGTTTTTTTCTTTCAGCGTCAGAACTTGTACGAAGCCGCCAGGAAGAACACCAGCGGATTCGGCTCCAGCTTGGTCTTAGAGGTCGACAGCACGGTCCCGTCGGCCGCCTTGATCGTCATCGTCGACGTCGTCTTCAGCGGGATATAAGTCACCGCCGCCGTCAGCCCCCAATGCTCGTCGAAGTTGTAGGTGCCGCCGATATTGAACACGGGCGCCCATGACGACGACGCATCCGCACTCACCGAAGTCGGACCTGGGATGCCCGCCCCCGCCGCCAGGATCGCGCCGAGGTTGTTGTTGACCGAGCTCGCAAACGCCGGATTGACCTCGATGTTGGTAAAAAAGTTGTACGACACCCCCAACCCCAGGAACGGGCGGAAGCGCGTGCCCGGATCCAGGAAGTGGTACTGCACCATCGCCGCCGGGCTCCACTGGCGTGCCTTGGTGACGATGGGGTTCAGCGACGGATCGCCCAGGCTCTGGCGCCCGAGCGCTCCGGCCGGGCCGGGCGGGATCAGTTCGCCGTGGCCGTAGAGCTTGAACTCCGGCGGGATGCCGCCCACCGCGGTGATCGCGATATGGTCGGAGACGAAGTGGCTGAAGGTCAGCCCCAGCGTATTGGCGTTGGATGACGAGATGCTGCTGCCCGGTGCGGTGAAGCTGGACGGCAGCCCGAGCGGGTAGTTGATCGGCACGTCGAGCAAGGTGGTAGTCAGCGGAGCGCTCTGGCCGTGGGTCTGGATATGGAACCAGCCCGCGGATACCACGTTGTCGCCCTTCTTCTGGGCGTGGGCAGGCAGGGCGAAGCTGGCCAGCGCGGCCAGCATCAGTGTGAGCGTGAGGCGTATGGTTTTCATCTTGTGTCCCCGGCAGTGGATGTCTCTGTATGGTCGGATCGTGGCGCAGTGGCCCGGGCTGCAATGGCCCGGGCCTGGCAGCGTGCTTACTGCACGAATGCGCCGACGGTGAAGTACGGGCCGCTGTCGCGCTGTTCCAGGAAGCCGAACACGCCGCCGGTGAACATCAGCTTGCCGGTCGGCGCCGAGCCTGCAGGCGCATCGCGCCGCGACGTGCGGACCACGCCCGGCACCTGCTGCGAGAAATCCAGCCGGTACGGGATGGCGAGCGAGGCATCATGCGGCCGGAACGGATCCATCATGGTGGCCGCGGCGCCGACCAGTGCCGTCACGCGGTAGTTGAAGTTGCTGTCCACGCCGACGTATTCGCCGTTGACCGTGCCTTCAGTAAGCGCTACCGCCGGCGCCATCATGCCGATGCCGATCTCGTCGTCGGCACCAAGCGGGCCGTTGGCGAGCGTGTCATTGGCATAGCCCACGCGGATCATGACCGGCACCAGCTGGCCGCGCAGCTTGCCCACGATCAGGTAGGCCTTGCCCAGCGTGCCGCCCAGCGTGGGCGGCTGGCTCTCGGCCTTGTAGTTGGTCGACAGCAGCGCGCCGCTCGCCTGCGGCACGAAGTTGTTGCCCTTGCGCTCGCACGTGTTGGTGGCGTTGTCGCAGACGGTGAAGGAACCATCGGCAGCCAGCGCCATGCGGTAGTCCTGCGCTACCAGCTGGAACTGCTTGGACGGCACCTCGTGGAAGCCCGTGCCGTTGTACTGGCCGGCAATCTTCGACAGGTCGGTCTCGGTCTGCGCGAAGCCGATGAACTGGAAATACGGGAAGGTGGTGTCCGGCACCGCGCCGGCGCCCAGCACGCCGTTGAACTGGATGCGCGCGCCCGGGATGGTGCCGCCCACCACGCCTTCGCCGACGAAGAGCTTGGCCGGACGGTTCGGATCGAGGCTGGCGCCGCTCAGCTCGAACGCGCACTGGTTGAGCTTCTCGGTCGGCAACCCCGTCTCCGCCTTCAGCGTGCCGCGCATCACGTTCTGCCCGTTGGTGGGATCGCTGCGCGTGGGCTGCACGGTGCCGGTCTGGCGCGGCACCGACGAGTCCACGAAGGTCACCTGCCAGGTCTTTTTGGTGGTGTCGATCTGCACCTTCACCAGCTCGCCGGAGCCGGTGCCGCCGGTAAAGGTGGTGGAGTAGTCGAGCGCTGCCGGGCACAGCCGCGTCTGCACCGCGGCCGGCGTGGACGGCGCGTCGTCGCCGCCGCCGCCACCGCAGGCGGCGAGCATGGCGGTGGCGGCCACGGCCAGCGCACGCGCCGGCACCGTGGATGGGCGCGAGGCCCGCGGCAGGATCAGTCGAAGGGGTTGCATGGCGTGGTCTCCTCGGTTTTGTGTGTTCTTGGTGGACTCAGGGTGCTGCCAGCACGCCGACGCGGAAGGTCGGGCTGGCGCTGCCGGTGCCGGACAGGTGGCTGAACACGCGCCCGCTGGCAATCAGCGCACCGGTGGTGCCGCTGTTGTCGGTGGTGGCGATCATTCCCGGCGCGTTCTGCGTGAAGTCGAGCTGGAAGGCACCGGTCTGGTTCATCGTCATCGGGTCCAGCAGCTCCACGCGCGCGCCCTTGACCAGCGAGGCGGTGTAGACAAAGTCGCTGCCCGAGCCGATATAGCCGCCGTCAAGCTGGCCGCTGGCCAGTGCCTTCGCCGGCGCCATCAGTGCCAGCCCCGATTCGTCGTCGACATTGACCGTCAGTGGCAGCAGCGAGATCTGCGCGTAGCCGGTGCGCACCAGCAGCGGCACCAGCGCGCCGTTGAGCTTGCCCACCACCATCAGCCCCTTGGCGCGGCTGGCGTTGTTGCTGGTGATGGCTGCACTCTGGAACGACGGGTAACGGCGGCTGCCATCGGCATTGCTGCTTTCGAAGGCACCGTCGGCGCTGCGCAGCTTCCAGCTGTTGCCGGTGCTGAGGCAGCTGCCGGCCGCGGCCGTGCAGCTGCCGTCGGCGTTCAGCGTCTCGGTGGTCTGCGCGGTCGCGGGCGTGAAGTGGCTCGACGAAGTCAGCGAGCCGCCGGACGGCACCTGGTGGTAGCCCAGCAGGTTGTAGCTGCCGGCCACCCTGGTGAAGTCGGTCTCGGTCTGTGCGAATGCCAGCACCGGGTAGAACGGGAACGTGGTGGCCGGGATCGCACCCAGCCCGAGCACGCCCGGATAGGAGATGGTGGCACCGGGGATGCCGCCGCCGGCAACGCCATTGCCCAGGAAGATCACCGGCGGCCTGGCGCTGTCGATATTGGCCTGCGAGGTGCCGTCGGATGCGGTGGCCGTCTGCAGCGCGACTGCGCAGCGGTTCTGCTCGGCGGTCGGCAGCGAGGTCAGGTTGGCGAAGGTGCCGGTGAAAGTCACGCCCGCGCGCGTCGGGCTGACGCTGCCGGGTTGCTTGGGCACCGGCGACTCGATGATCTCAAGCTGGTAGGTGCGGGCCGCGGTGTCGAAGCGCAGCTTCACCAGTTCGCCCGCGCCGGAGCCGCCGGTGAAGGTGGTGCTGTAGTCCAGTGCCGCCGGGCACAACGACCCCGGCGGGCCGCCGATGGTGACCGGCCCCTGCGCGGGGCACGTGCCCGTGTCAGCGCATTGCGGTGCCTGCGTGCCGGCGCGCGGCGCCTCTTCATCGCCGCCGCCGCCACTGCAGCCGGCCAGCGCCGCGGCAAGGCTCACCCCTGTCAAAACCAAAGTGCTGCGTCGAAGCATCGACATGGTCATTGCCTGTCTCCTGATTTCTTCTTGGCGACCCCTGGTTCTGGATCTGGTGTCCGGCTCTGCGGCCGGATCCCTCCCGGGTGCGGCGACTCTCGCCGCTCACGTGTTTTTGCGTCAATAGAGCGGCCGTTCCAAACAGGCGCGCCTGGCGTGCATGCCGCACGTGGCGGTGGATTGCGGGTGTTGCACGGACTGCGCGGCAAAGCGGCGCAGCCACCGATTCAAACGCACGGTGCGCGCCGCTTTGCCGCATCTCAGAAGCGATAGTCAGGATTGGCCGGATCGAACGCCGAGGCCTCGAAGGTCTTGCGCACCAGCTTGTCGAACACGATCTTCTCGACCATGTTGCCGTCGGCATCCCAGGCGGTTTCCACGCGGATATACGGATGCTTCAGGTCCAGCATCAGCTGCACCTTCTTGGCGTAGTACTGCGGCGCGCCGGCCGGCAGGTCCCAGGTCAGCGCCACCATGCGCACGCCCTGCTCCTGCACGATCTCGGCCTTGCCGTACTTCTCGGACAGGCCGGCGGCACGCAGGGACCTGGCGTCGCGCTCCAGCATCGACAGCACGAACTGGAAGCCCAGGTCGCGCACGGTGTGGTTGGACTGCGAACGCGCCAGCGTGCCGTCCAGCGCAATCCACATCGAGGTAAAGCCCAGCACGCCGCCCAGGTGGCCGTACATCTCGTCCTTGCGGCGGGTCTCGTCGTAGATGATTTCCTGTCCCGACTGCGCGCCGCCGGGCAGCCACTTGGCATAGAGCTGGCGCGGCTGGTGGCGGTAGCGGATTTGCATCCTGGCGGGCTGGTCCTGCCACTGGTTGTTGAGCCGTTCCTGGCGCGACATCCAGTACTCGTACTCGGGATAGCGGTTCATCTCGGCACGGGCCCATTTCAGCAGCGCGTCCGGCTGCAGCGCGTGGAACACGGCCAGCACCTGCTCATCGGACAGCCGCGCGAGTTCGCCGCTGGCGACCTGGCGCGAGAACAGTGCGGCTTGCTGTGCGGATGTCTGGCCGTCATAGCCCGTGCCCGCGGCGGCGGTGGTTGTGGCCGTCTGGGCCATGGCCACCGGGGGCATGGCCAGTGGCGCAGCCAGCAGTCCGATGACGGCACCGGCGACGGCGGCAAGGTAAAGCGGTTGGATCGACATGGCAGCTTCCTCCTCAAGATGTCCGCCAGGAGGCGGAGCGCGGGCAGCGCAGGGCGAACGGGGCCACCGCCGCGCCCTTGGAAAATCCGATAAGGCGCACGGGGTCCGCGGGGCCTGTGCGTGGCCTCGCTGGATGGATCGACGGTTCAGTTTTTGCGTGAGGGCGGTGGCGCCGGCCCGGAGGTAACCGGGTGCGGCGCGCGCCGCTATGTCCTGGTGCGCATTCGCATCCAGTCATCCAGCGGGTTGCTGGGGAAGCTCACGGTTTGCTCGCGCGCGCGGACCGGCATGCTGGTCACGGCTGAGCGTTTGGTGCCCTCATTGCGCACGGTGCGTGCGCTGATGCAGGCCTTGCCGAGGGCGGCGGCGGTCTGGCTGGCCGCATCGCCCATGGTTGCCGCCATCGCGGCGCAACTGGCACTCAGTTCATCGGCAGACTGCGCCGCGGCCAGCCTGCTGGCGCGCTCCCTGGCCTGCTGCTGCTCGCCAAGCTCGAACACCGACTGCAGGGCCGAGAAGTCGTCCGCACTGGGTTGCGCCACGTTCAGCACGGCTTCCACCATGGCGGTGAGCTGGGCCAGCACGTGCGCATCGCTCATCTGCCGGCCCTGCGTGAACACCGGCAGCAGGCTGGTGAGCTCTTCGCCGGCCAGCACGCCGGCCAGTGCCTTGAGCGCAAACTGCAGGCGCCAGCCGAGCTCATGCCGCGGCAGCGCCGGAATGGCGCGCGAGAAGGCGTCGAAGAAGCGCCCGTACACCGGGGCGTAGTGCTCCAGCAGGTATTGCTGGATAAAGGGCGAGGTATCCGAATACACGCGCCCGAGCAGCCGCAGGAACGACGGCCCGCCCACCGACGGGTCGCGTGCCATTTGCAGCGCGGGCACGAACAGCGCGCCCATCACGTGCTCGCAGCGGATGCTGTTGCCGGGCCAGCGCGCTTCGCACGCATCAAGCAGCGCCAGGCGCCGCGCGTTGAGCGGATCCAGCCGCCGGCTCAGCACGGCGTGCATCATGATGTCTTTGCTGCGGAAGTGGTAGTTCACGGCGGCCAGGTTGACGATGGCGCGCGACGTGACCTGCCTGAGCGAGGTGGCTTCATAGCCGACCTCGGTAAACAACTTTTCCGTGGCGTCGAGAATCCGGGCCTTGGTGTCTCCTGCCGAGCTTTTGCCGGTCTTCATGGGGGCGTCTCTCTTCGTTGCTGCCTTAAACCCCTTAGCAATTTGCTACGCTGTTCCGCTCCCTGCTCTGACGGCATACGGATGCTTGAAACAGCTGTACGAAGCCTATCCACCGCTTCGAGCGTTTCACAAGACCTGAATTGGAGTGGACATTCTAATTGCGCCACTGGTGTGGGGAATCGCACAACAATGTCGCCGGCAACCTGCATGAAGCAGGCATGCCGGATGCCTGCAATGCAGGACATTGCAGGCTTGCGCGGCCAATACCTCATGACGTGAGGCTCCGTGCCAGCGCGTGCGCATTCTGCGCCGTCAGCGCGAACACCGACAATTGGGGATTGGCCCCCACGCTGGTCGGGAACACCGAGCCGTCGAACACCGACAGGTTGGCCAGCTGGTGGTGGTTGCCATGGCTGTCCACCACGCCGCCGCGCGCATCGTCGCTCATGCCGCAGCCGCCCATCAGGTGCGCGGTGAACAGTGCGGTGCGGAACGGCTTGAGCGGCAGCTGCGCGATGGCGTCGCGCGCCTCGGGCCAGCTGCGGTACTCGGCGGCGTCCAGGTGGGCGGGCCGCACCCGCTCCGCGCCGGCGGCAAACTGCGCCTGCGCCATGCTCAGCCACGCGCGCCGCACGCCGTCCCAGGCGTAGTCGCTCATCTCATAGTCCAGCAGCGGGCTGCCGTCGGGCGCCAGCCGCACGCGCCCGCCCGCGCTCGCTGGCACGAAGCCGTCGCGCAGCAGTGCCAGCATGGCGTTGGTATGGGGCAGTTGCGCCATGTCGCGGCGCAGCGCCTCGCCCACGCCGTTGACCACGCCCGCGCTGATGCCGGGGAACAGCGGCGGCACCTCCAGCTTGTAGCCCATCGGCCCGGTCGCACCGTCCTTCCACTGGAAGTGGTCGGAAGCGATCGACTGCGGTGCGCCATAATAAGGATCAATGCGCTCCGGCATTTTTGCGATGCTGATATTCACCGGATGGATAAACGTGCGTAGTCCCAGCCGCTCATGAGGGTCCGGCACGCGCGAGCGCAGCAGCAGCGCCGGCGTGTTGATGGCGCCGCCGGCGGCGATGAAGTGCCTGGCCCGCACGATCACGCCGACGCCGGTGGGCGTGTAGCCATCGGCGCCCAGCGCCTCGCCGGTGACCGACTGCACGCGCTTGCCGTCATGGTCCAGCGTGCGCACACGCACGCGGTGCACCAGCGTCGCACCGCTGGCCAGTGCCGCGGGGATGGTCGATACCAGCATCGACTGCTTGGCATTGACCGGGCAGCCCAGCCCGCAATAGCCGGAGTTCCAGCAGCCCTTCACATTGCGCGGGATCACGTGCCATTCCCAGCCCAGCGTCTCGCAGCCGCGCTTGAGCACGTCGTTGTTGGGATTGGGCGCCATCGCCCATGGCGCGATGCCCAGGCGCTCTTCCACTTTCCTGAACCACGGCGCCATGTCGGCCTCGCTGTGGCCGGTGACGGCGTGATGCGTGGCCCAGTGCGCCAGCGTCTGCGGCGGCGTGCGGAAGCTCGACGACCAGTTGACCGTGGTGCTGCCGCCGACGGAGCGGCCCTGCAGGATGGCGATGGCGCCGTCGGCCGTGGTGCGGGCCGCGGCCTCCTGGTACAGCTCGCGATAGGCGCGGTTCTCGTCCATGTCGCGGAAGCTGTCCGAGGTGCGCAGCGCCCCCTCTTCCAGCAGCACCACGCGCAGGCCCGCGCGGCTGAGCGCCTCGGCGCTGATGCCGCCGCCCGCGCCGCTGCCGACGATGACGACGTCGGCATCGAGCGTGCGCGTGGTGGTGAAGGTGGCAGCGTCCAGTACCTTCCAGCCGGCGGCGATGCCGGCGTCGTAGAGATTGTCGATGGCCATGTCGGGGATCAGGCGTGCAGCGCCTTGTAGACGGCCGCGTTCGGGCCGGGATAGCCGCTGCCCGCCCATGCGGCCGGCAACACGTAGTAGCTCACGCTGATGAGCTTGACCAGCACCACCGCGCCGGCATTGAGCGTGGCCAGGCGGCTGGCGCGCCAGCGCGCCAGGAAGGCCTGCACCTGCGTGGGCGTGGCCGCGCTCCAGTCCTGGCGGATGCCGGTCAGCGCCCAGCGCAGCGGCATGCTGGCAAGCAGTCCGAACAGCTTGCGCAGCTCGGCTTGCGCGCCCGCGCCCATCGCGGCGCAGGTCGCGTCGATATTGCGCAGCGCGTCCTGCTCCAGGGCCGCGCGCCGCGGCGGCGGCGCTTCGGCCAGCTCGGTGACGATGGCCGGCAGCAGCGCGCGCAACATCGCCACGTCTTCCGGTCGCAGCCAGGTCATGCCGGCCTGCGGCGCGGGATGGGCCGATGAGCAGCCGGCCAGCGACGGCACCAGCGCGGTACAGGCCAGCGCGGCCGAGAAGCCGAGGCCGACTTTCAGGAAGCCGCGCCGCGTCAGCGCGTGCAGCGCCTCGGCATCGGCATCCGCACGGCGGTGTGGATGATTGGGGGCCATGTTGTCTCCTTGCGTCGGTCTCTTGTATTCAGGCGGGGGCAGGCCCGCATTGACGCTACCCGGAGTATGGATAAAGATCGGTGCCCGGTCTTGATCCCGCACGACAGGTGAATTGATGCCACGCGCCAACCAGCCCGACGGCGGTGCCAGTGGTACGCAAGCGGGCACCGCATTGGGCACCGTCTCGCTCGCCTACCTCCGCGCCGTGCTCGACCACGGCGCGCGCCAGGGCATTGCCCCGGCCGAACAGCTGCGCGCCGTCGGCGTGCCGCCCGAGCTGCTGCATGCCACCGGTGCGCAGACCGCCACGCGCATTCCCGGTGCCGCCTACCTGGCCCTGCTCGACTGGCTGGAGCAGGTCACCGGCGATCCCGATGTCGGCCTGCGCGCCGGCGCCGCCTTCGCGCCGCGCCACTATGCCGAGATGGGCTACGTGGTGCTGACCACGCCCACCGTGCGCGACGCCATCCTGCAAGGCATCCGCTATGAGGTGCTGGCCAACGATATCGGCGGCACCCGCCTGATCGAAACGCCGCATGCCGCCTGCATGACCTGGGAAGCCCGGCATGGCCCGCTGTCGCGCCATGCGCATGAGCTGCACATGGCAACCTGGGTGGTGTTCGCGCGCTGGCTGATCGGTGAGCAGCACGTGGCCACCCAGGTGGAATTCCCGCATCCCGCGCCCGCTGATACCCGCCTGCATGCCGAGGTGTTCGGCTGCCCCGTGGTCTTCAACGCCGCGCGCCATGCCATGCATATCGAACGGGCCTTGCTGGACCTGCCGTCGCTGCAGGCCGACGCGGGCATGCAGGCGCAGATGACGCGCATCGCCGATACCCAGCTGCAGCAGATCGCGCCGGCCGGGGCCGACGCCTTGGCGCAGGCGCGTGCCTATATCAGCGGGCGGCTGCCGCAGGGCGAACTGCCGATTGCCGACGTGGCCGCGCACCTGAGCCTGCCCGTGCGCACCCTGCAGCGGCGGCTGCAGGCGCAGGGCATCAGTTATTCACAGCTTGTGGATAACGTGCGGCGCGCGCTGGCGGAGCAGTATCTTGCCGATCCCGGCATCAGCCTGGCGCAGTGCGCGATGCGGCTCGGCTATTCCGAGCAGAGTGCCTTCACCCACGCCTTCAAGCGCTGGACCGGTGAAACGCCGCACGGCTGGCGCCGCAAGGGACAGGCCGCCTAGCGCCTGAATGTTGCGGCCACGCTTTCGTGATCCGCGAAGCCTGAAAAAAATCTCCCGGTTTCAAACACACGACCGAATCCCACGGCGCAAGCGCCTGCGGGGTGGCATCGCCTTGTTTTATGTGCGCGAAACGCCGCTGGAAATCCCCAAAAATTAGAACCATCCTTCAACTCACGGCATTGACCACCTGCCCTGCGCTTCCTACGATGACATCCATCAATGTCACAATAAACACTGTGAACGGTGAGGAGCGCCCATGAATGCACCCGCGGAGCTGCCGCAGCAGGCATCCCCTGCCCTTGAGCACACAGACATTGCCATCATCGGCAGTGGCTTTGCCGGCCTCGGCATGGCGATACAGCTGCGCGAACGCGGCGAGCGCAACTTCCTGATCTTCGAGAAGGCCGGCTCCGTCGGCGGCACCTGGCGCGACAACCACTACCCGGGCTGCGCCTGCGATGTGCAGTCGCACCTGTATTCCTTTTCATTCGCGCCGAACCCCGACTGGTCGCGCATGTTCTCGACCCAGCCGGAGATCCGCGCCTACCTGGAAGGCTGCACCGACCGCTTCGGCCTGCGCCCGCACCTGCGGCTGCACCATGAACTGCGCCACGCCGCCTGGGACGAGGCCGCGCAGGTGTGGCGCCTGGAGATGGCAGACGGCAAGGTGGTGCGGGCGCGCGTGCTGGTCTCCGGCATGGGCGGGCTGAGCCGGCCTTCCTACCCCAATATCCCGGGGCTGGATTCGTTCGAGGGCGAGTGCTTCCACTCGCAGCACTGGAACCACGCCTATGCGCTCGCCGGCAAGCGCGTGGCCGTGATCGGCACCGGCGCCAGCGCGATCCAGTTCGTGCCGCAGATCGCGCCCCAGGTGGCGCAGCTGGACCTGTACCAGCGCACCCCGCCGTGGATCATGCCCAAGCCGGACCGCGAGGTCAGCGCGACCGAGCGCTGGCTGTTCCGCCGCCTGCCGTTCACGCAGACGCTGGTGCGCACCGGCATCTACTGGATGCTGGAATCGCGCGTGCTGGGCTTCGTGCTGCATCCGAAGATCATGAAGGTGGTGGAGCGCGTCGCGCGCCGCCATCTGGCCAGGCAGGTGCGCGACCCCGCCTTGCGCGCAACGCTGACGCCGGACTACACCATCGGCTGCAAGCGCGTGCTGATCTCCAACGACTACTACCCGGCGCTGACGCGCGACAACGTGGACGTGGTCACCACCGGCATCGCCCGCGTTGAGCGCGACGCGGTGGTGCTGCGCGACGGCACGCGCCGGCCCGCCGACTGCATCATCCTGGGCACCGGCTTCCATGCCACCGACCCGCTGCCGCGCGGCGTGATCTCCGGCCTTGACGGCGTGGACCTGGTCGATGCCTGGCGCGACGGCGCGCAGGCCTACCTGGGCACCACCGTGGCGGGCTTCCCCAACCTGTTCTTCGTGGTCGGCCCCAATACCGGCCTGGGCCACAGCTCGATGGTGTTCATGATCGAGTCGCAGGTGGCCTACATCGCGGACGCCCTGCAGCAGATGCGCCGCGAAGGCGTGCAGGCGGTGGACGTGCGCGAGCCGGTGCAGCGCCGCTTCAACGAACGGCTGCAGGCGCGGCTGGGCCATGCGATCTGGTCCGCCGGCGGCTGCGCCAGCTGGTACATCGACCCGCGCAGCGGCCGCAACACCACGCTGTGGCCGGGCTTCACCTGGCAGTTCCGCCGCGCCACGGCGAGCTTTCGCATGACCGACTACGACCTGTACCCGGTGCGGCGCGCATTGCCGGACGACACCGCAATGCAGCCCGGGTCGGCCGATATCGCCACGGTCGCTGGTGCCTGACGCACACGCATTCCCCCTGGTTCACACCCAAAAGAACGACATCACCGGAAGGAGACCGGACATGAAGGACTTCCGCAACAAGGTTGCCGCGATCACCGGCGCCGGCTCGGGCATCGGCCGCGCGCTGGCGGTGGCGCTGGCACGGCAGGGCTGCCACCTGGCACTGTCAGACCGCAACGAGGCCGGGCTGGCGCAGACCGTGGCCCAGGCCATGGCCGCCGCACCGCAGGCCCGCATCACCCAGCACACCGTGGATGTGGCCGACCGCGCCGCGGTCTACGCGTGGGCCGCCGCGGCCGCCGAGGCCCACGGCCGCATCAACCTGATCTTCAACAACGCCGGCGTGGCGCTGTCCAGCACCGTCGAGGGCATGAGCTACGACGACCTGGAATGGATCATGGGCATCAACTTCTGGGGCGTGGTCTACGGCACCAAGGCCTTCCTGCCGTACCTGAAGGCCAGCGGCGACGGCCACGTGGTCAATACGTCGAGCATCTTCGGCATCTTCGCCCAGCCCGGCATGGGCGCCTACAACGCCAGCAAGTACGCGGTGCGCGGCTTCACCGAATCGCTGCGGCAGGAGCTGGACCTGATGGACTGCGGCGTGTCGGCCACCACCGTGCACCCGGGCGGCATCAAGACTAATATCGCCCAGGCCAGCCGCGTGTCATCCAGCGTCAACGGCTTCCTGGTGCGCGACGCGCAGCACGGCAAGGATGAGTTCGAGAAATTCTTCATTACCTCGCCCGACAAGGCCGCGCGCGTGATCCTGGAAGGCGTGCGCCGCAACCGCCGGCGCGTGCTGATCGGACCCGACGCCTACGCCGCCGATGCCATGGCGCGGCTGCTGCCCGCCGCCTACCAGTCGCTGGTGGTGCGCGAGACGCGCCGCAAGCGCGATCTGGGCCCGGTTGCGTCACCGGCCTCGGTCGGCCAGGGAGAGCGCCCGTGAACCGGCTCGCGATCGAACAGGATGCTGCGCTGCTGGCGCCACCGGGGGCGCTGACGCGCTGGTTCGGGCAGGGCCGCGTAGGGCTGTTCAGCCTGTCGCGCGCCACGCTGGCGCAGCGCCATGCGCTGCCGGCCTCGCGCTGGGTGCGCGTGCTGGATGCGATGGTGCACTACACCGACGAAGGCCCCGCCGACGGCGAGACCCTGGTGCTGATCCACGGCTTCGGCGCTTCGCTGCATACGTGGCAGGGGATCGTGCCGGCGCTGGCGCAGCGCTATCGCGTGCTGCGGCTGGACCTCGCCCCGTTCGGGCTGACCGGGCCGCTGCGCGATGCGCGCGGCCGCATCGAAACCATGGACGTGCACCGCTACCGCGACTTCATCGATGCCTTCCTGGCCGCGGTGAACGTGCGCCGCGCCAGCATCATCGGCAACTCGCTGGGCGGGCTGATCGCGTGGGACCTGGCGGTGCGCCGGCCCGATGCGGTCGACAAGCTGGTGCTGATCGACGCCGCCGGCTTCCCGATGCGGCTGCCGATCTACATCGACCTGTTCCGCCATGCGCCGGTGCGCTGGTCGGCACCGTGGATGCTGCCGGAGTTCATCATCCGCGCCGCCACGCGCGACGTCTATGGCGATGCTTCACGCGTGCCGGAGTCCACCTTCCGCCGCTACGTCGATTTCTTCTACGCCGAAGGCAGCCGCGAGGCCGTCGGCAAGATGGTGCCCAGGCTCGACTTTGCCCAGCTTGACACCCACCTGCTCGGCAGCGTGCGCGCGCCCACGCTGGTGCTGTGGGGCGAGCGCGACCGCTGGATCCCGCCCGCGCACGCGCAGGCCTTCACCGAGCGCATCCCCGGCGCGCAGCTGCGCCGCTACGCGGGGCTTGGCCATGTGCCGATGGAAGAAGACCCGCAACGCGTGGCCGCAGACCTGCTGCCGTTCCTGGCCGCCCAATAAATCCCCGCCGGCGCAACACGCGCCGGCCGTCACCCAAGGAGACCGCCATGATGCCAGTCCGCCGCGACGTGCATCCCCACCTGCCGCCAGAACGCATCAGCGACTGGCACGAACGGGGCCGTCACGTCACCCATTTCATCAACGCGCTGTCGATCTTCTTCCCCGCCGGGGAGCGCTTCTTCATGGACAGCGTGCGCAACTACCGCGACCAGGTGAAAGACCCCGGACTGAGCCGCGCCATCGCCGGCTTTATCGGCCAGGAAGCGATGCACACGCGCGAGCACATCCTCTACAACCGGCTGATGGAAGACGCCGGCCTGCCCGCCGCGGCGCTGGACCGCTCGGTGTGGAAGCTGCTGGACCTGCTGCGCAAGATCCTGCCCAAGTCCTGGCAGCTGGCCCACACCATCGCGCTGGAGCACTACACCGCGATGCTGGCCGGCGGCCTGCTGCAGGATCAGCGCCACATGGGCGCGGCCTCTGAGACCGGCTACCGGCAGGTGTGGACCTGGCACGCACTGGAAGAAACCGAGCACAAGGCCGTGGCCTACGATGTCTGGAACACGGTGATGAAGCCCGGCCCCTACCGCTACTTCCTGCGCACCTTCACCATGCTGACCACCACGGTGACGTTCTGGGCCATGGTGTTCGTGTTCCACATCGCGCTGGTGATGGGCGACAAGGGCTGCCGCAACAAGCTGACCGGGTTTGGCGGCGTGCTGCGCTTTTTGTGGGCCTCGCCCGGCGTGCTGCCCAAGATGATCCCGGAATGGCTCAGCTACTTCCGCCCGGGCTTCCATCCGTGGGACGACGACAACCGCGCCGAGCTGGCGCGCATCGCCCCGCTGGTCGAAGAGATCGAAAACACCGCGCGCGCCGCCGGCGTCTCCACCCGTGCGCCCTCGCTGCGGGGGGCCGCATGACCATCTGGCAGTGCCGTATCTGTGGATTCGTTTATGAAGAAGCGCTCGGCATGCCCGAGCACGGGATCGCGCCCGGCACACCGTGGGGCGCGGTCCCGCTGGAGTGGAGCTGCCCGGACTGCGGCATGGCGAAAGCGGATTTCGACATGGTTGCGCTATAGGCGGGCGGTGATCAACGAGGGGTGATGGCTGTCAGCGCCCCGATCCATCAAACAAAAAGCCCGGCATCACTGCCGGGCTTTCTTGCTTACCGCAACCTGCAACAGCTTCAGCTCTTCGCCACCACTGCCGCCTTGCCCTTGCCGAGCATGCGGTTGATCTGCCATTGCTGGGCGATCGACAGGATGTTGTTCACCACCCAGTACAGCACCAGGCCCGCCGGGAAGAAGAAGAACATCACCGAGAACACCAGCGGCATGATCATCATGACCTTGGCCTGCACCGGGTCCGGCGGGGTCGGGTTCAGCTTGGTCTGCACGAACATCGACACGGCCATCACGATCGGCAGAATGTAGAACGGATCCGGCACCGACAGGTCATGGATCCAGCCCAGCCACGGCGCGCCGCGCATTTCCACCGACGACAGCAGCACCCAGTACAGCGCGATGAACACCGGGATCTGGATCACGATGGGCAGGCAGCCGCCGAGCGGGTTGACCTTCTCGGTCTTGTACAGCCCCATCATCTCCTGGTTCATCTTCTGCGGGTCGTTCTTGTAACGCTCGCGGATCGACGTCATGCGCGGCTGCAGGTCCTTCATCTTGCCCATGGACTTGTAGCTCGCCGCCGACAGCGGGAAGAACACCAGCTTGATCAGCACCGTCAGCGCGATGATCGACCAGCCCCAGTTGCCCAGGAAGCCGTGCAGCTTCTCCAGCAGCCAGAACAGCGGCTTGGCCAGGATGGTCAGCCAGCCATAGTCCTTCACCAGCTCCAGGCCCGGGGCGATCTTCTCGAGCATGTGCTCTTCCTGCGGGCCGGCGAACAGGCGTGCATCGGTGGTCACCGTGGCGCCCGGGGCCAGTTCACCCAGCGGCTGCTGCACGCCCACGCGGTACAGGTGCGGATCGATCTGCTGGACGTAGAAGCTGTGCTCCTTGCCGGTCTGCGGGATCCAGGCCGAGGCAAAGTAATGCTGCACCATCGCCACCCAGCCATTGTTGGCGGCGGCCGGCACGGTGGCCTTGCCCTTGGCGATGTCTTCGAAGTCGATCTTGTGGTACTTGTCGGCGTCGGTGTAGACGGCCGGGCCGGTGAAGGTGCTGTAGAACTGCGACTGCTCGACCTTGCTGCCGTCGCGCGCCAGTTCCAGGTACAGCGTCGGCGAGACCGGCGCGGCACCCGCGTTGGTCACCGCGAACTTGGTGTCGACCACATAGCTGCCCTTGCGGAACACATAGGTCTTGACCAGCTTCACGCCGTTCTTCTCAGCGGTCAGCGCCACTTCCAGCTGCTCGGCGCCGTCCAGCGTGCGCGGGCCCGGGGCGGCGGTGAACACCGTGGTGTGGTTGGGCAGGTCGCCGCCGATCAGGCCCGAGCGTGCCATGTAGGTGCGCACGTTGTCACGCTCGAACAGCACCACCGGCTTGCCGTCCTTCTCATGCTCCTTGAGCAGCTCCAGGCGCGACACGATGCCGCCGGCGGTGTCGATCTCGGCGCGCACCGTGTCGGTGGTCACCACGACCTTCTCGCCGGTGGGCTGGGCCGCGGCCTGCGGCGCGGCCGGGGCAGCGGTACCCGCTGCGCCTGGCGCCACGTTGGCCTTGGGCACGTCGCCCTGCGCGGCAGCGCCGCTGGCGGCGGGCGCCGAGGCGGCCTGTTGGGTCGTGCTCGGGAAGAACATCGACGCATGGCCTTGGGAGCGCTGCCAGTTGTCGTAGAGCAGCACGAGGGACATCGAGAAGATGACCCAGAGGATGGTGCGTTTGATATCCATGTCTGGCTGTGGTCGGAGAAATCAGGGTCTGGGCAGACGGATCGCAACAGGCGCATGGCCCGCGGCGGCATGGACGGAACGGCCCGCGTGGGTGTCCGGCCTGGCAGTGTCGTCAGCTTCCGTGCCCGGCACGGGATCATACCCGCCTTGGGCGAAAGGATGGCAGCGGCACAGCCGGCAGGCGGCCATCCAGCTGCCGCGCGCGGCGCCGTGATGGATGACGGCGTCGCGGGCGTAGTCGGAACAGGTCGGCAGGAAGCGGCAACGCGAGCCCAGGTAAGGACTCAGGGCGATCTTGTAGATACGCAGCAGGGCTAGCAGGATCGGCTTCATGGCGGGGTGGTCAGGCTGGAAGGCCCGGTGCCTGGCTGGGTGGCGCAGGCGGAGCGGGGTTTGCCGCCGGCGGTGGCGGCAGCGGCCTGGCGGCAATTTCCAGCAAGCTGGTGATTTCCGCCAGGCACGCCTGTCTGACCGCCGCGCGCGTCGCAAATTCCGCGCGCGGGAACCTGGCTTGCAGGCGCAGCAGTACGTCGCGCCCGGCCAGGTGCTCACGGCGCTGGCGGAACAGCTCGCGCGCCATGCGCTTCACCAGGTTGCGCTCAGCGGCGCGCGGCGCGAACTTCTTGCCCACCACCACGCCAAGGCGGCCTTCCGGCCGGTCATTGGCGCGCACATAGAGCACGAAATGCGGGCTGCGACGCCGGGGCCGCAAAGCAAAAACGGATGAAAACTCATCCGTCTTTGTCAGCCTTGCGGCTTTGGGGAAGGCATGGGCAGACACGCTGGGCAATGCTGGCGAGAGATACTGCTGACTAACTAGCTGAGCCCTGCGGCAAGCTGCCGGCCGTCCCTGAGGTGAGGCGTCAGGCCATGACGGCAACGCAGTGCGCGCCGTCATACCAGTCGCCCCGGCCTCAGATGGCCAGGCGCTTGCGGCCCTTGGCGCGGCGTGCGTTGATGACGGCACGGCCGCCGCGGGTCTTCATGCGGACACGGAAGCCGTGGGTACGCTTGCGGCGGGTAACGGAAGGTTGGTAGGTACGTTTCATGTTGCACTCTCTGGTTGATCTGGGCGCGCCTGACACCGGCCGGTGCCGGGGTGCCGTGGCCGCCGCGTATGGTTCGCATGGGGCTGCCGCTGGCAAGACACTGCAGCGGGATTGCCGACGATTCTGGTTCTGTCTTGCTGCCGGCCGTGTTTATGCATGTGCAGGTCGCTAACCTGTTAGCAAGGACGGCACGAACAGGCCAGACCCGGCGATGCGCATACGTGATCCCCTGCCGCATCGCAGAACCCGGCATTTAACCGATTTTCTGCGGCAATGTCAAGGCGCAAGACTATGTGCACCGGCACAATTGCCACACCCGTCTGTGGCCCGTGGTGCGCCATTGTCCACAAAGGCCAGTGGGTAACTGCAAGTGTCCCGAGGGCCACCTCTACCGCATCCATCCACAGGCGAAGTCCCTGTTTTGCCTGAGATTTCCCCCGTTTCCACACCCCGGAAAGCCGCATCGCACCAAGGGTTGTGCACACAAATCCACTGCATTTGCACAAGTTATCCACAGACTTATCCTTTGTGGATAACTCAGGGGCGGGGGTACAATCCGGGTCCAAACACAACACGGGCTGCGTGGCGCAGGCGCAACCCGGGCCCCCACCGCGGCAACGCATGACTGAACGCACGCCAGTGCGGCGAGCCTGAAGGCTCGCTTGCTGCTGCATTGGCATGCCGCGGAGGCCTCACCGAACGGAATTGATTCCTAATACGGTAAGGATGGCCCGGATCGCGCGGCGTAGATGCTGCTTGTGGCGTGCCGGGGGAACCGCTGATTTGCGGCCGGGTACGATTACCAAAAAACAAACAATGCAAGATTTCTGGCAGGCGGCAGCAGCGCAACTAGAGCGCGAGCTGACGCCGCAACAGTTCAAAACGTGGATCAAGCCGCTGGCGCCCGTTGCGTTCGATGAAGAAACGCACGCGCTGCGCATTGCCGCGCCCAACCGTTTCAAGCTGGACTGGGTCAAGAGCCAGTTTTCGGGGCGCATCACCGCACTGGCCTGCGAGTACTGGGAGGCGCAGGTCAGCGTCCAGTTCGTGCTGGATCCCGCCGCGTCGGGCCGTGCCGCTGCCTATATGCAGCCGGCCCAGCCCGGCATGGGCCCGGGCGGCATGGACGGCCACGCAGCACCGGGTACGGGCATGGGCGGCTATCCCGGCGCCCAGCCGATGGGCGGCCAGGCCATGGGCCAGCCGCCGTTCGCCATGCCCGGCCAGCAGCCCGGCTATGGCTATGGCGAGCCGGTCAGCCCGGCCGGCTACGGCATGGGGCAACCGCCCTATGGCAATCCGGGCAATCCGGCCGGCATGCCGTCCGCCGCACCGGTCCCGGCCGGTGCGCGCGGCCAGCCCCACCCTGGCCAGCACGGCCACCAGCCGCACGGCGCCGACATGGGTGAGATCGACGTGGTCCAGATGGACCCCGCCGAAGCCAGCGCCCGCTCCTACCGCGCGCCGCCGCAGCAACCCCAGCAGCAGCCGCACCAGCAGATGGGCGGCGCCACGCCGATGCCCGGCCACCAGCCCAGCGACACGGTGCATGAGCGCTCGCGCCTGAACCCGATCCTGACCTTTGACAACTTCGTCACTGGTAAAGCCAACCAGCTGGCCCGCGCCGCGGCCATCCAGGTGGCCAACAACCCGGGCAAGTCGTACAACCCGCTGTATCTCTATGGCGGCGTGGGCCTCGGCAAGACTCACCTGATCCACGCCATCGGCAACTTCATGTTGCTGGAGAACCCGCGCGCGCGCATCCGCTACATCCACGCCGAGCAGTACGTGTCCGACGTGGTCAAGGCGTACCAGCGCAAGGCGTTCGACGAGTTCAAGCGCTACTATCACTCGCTGGACCTGCTGCTGATCGACGATATCCAGTTCTTCTCCGGCAAGAACCGCACGCAGGAAGAGTTCTTCTATGCCTTTGAGGCCCTGATTGCCAACCGGGCGCAGGTGATCATCACCAGCGATACCTATCCGAAAGAGATTTCCGGCATCGACGACCGCCTGATCTCGCGCTTCGACTCGGGCCTGACCGTGGCCATCGAGCCGCCCGAGCTGGAAATGCGCGTGGCCATTCTGATGAAGAAGGCCGCCGCAGAAAACGTCAACGTGCCCGAAGAGGTTGCCTTCTTTGTCGCCAAGCACCTGCGCTCAAACGTGCGTGAGCTGGAAGGCGCGCTGCGCAAGATCCTGGCGTTCAGCAACTTCCACGGCAAGGACATCACCATCGAGGTGACGCGCGAAGCGCTCAAGGACCTGCTGACTGTGCAGAACCGCCAGATCTCCGTGGAGAACATCCAGAAGACCTGCGCGGATTTCTACAACATCAAGGTCGCTGACATGTATTCGAAAAAGCGCCCTGCCAATATTGCACGGCCACGCCAGATTGCGATGTACCTGGCCAAGGAGCTGACGCAGAAGAGCCTGCCCGAAATCGGCGAGCTCTTTGGCGGCCGCGACCACACCACCGTGCTGCATGCCGTGCGCAAGATCGCCGACGAACGCAGCAAGGACGCGCAGCTCAACCATGAACTGCACGTGCTGGAGCAAACGCTCAAGGGCTGATGCATGGCCGATGCCCGGGGACCCCCGGGAAGGCGTTTTGAAGGGTCGGCCCCTCGGGGCTGGCATACTGTAGGGTGCGCGCCACGGACATCCCGTGGCGCCTGGGGAATTAACGTCAGCGTCGCCGGGGCAAGTGTCCGGAAAATGGCCACTGATAAGGCTTTGCGGTGAGTCGGGACGGGATGGCAAGTACGGGCAGCGCCAGCGTGGCTTTTTGGGCACAGCTGGCCCCCCGGCCGGTCCCGCCCCGCTTCACCGCAGCGGCTTATCCTTGGTACAATGGCATATTAACTCTTTGATTCCTAAGTGAATTCGGAGTTGTTTGCGTTCTGCGGTCGCCGATTACAAACGACGAAGGATAAATTCAATGCAATTGGTCAAAACCTCGCGAGACAACCTGCTGCGTCCGCTGCAAATCGTGAGCGGCATCGTGGAGCGCCGCCACACCCTCCCGATCCTGGCCAATCTGCTGATTCGCAAGTCCGGGTCCAACGTTTCCTTCCTCTCGACCGACATCGAGATCCAGATCACCACGCACGCCGAATGCGGCGTTGGCAGCGACAGCGTTGCCACCACCGTGGCCGCGCGCAAGCTGCTGGACATCCTGCGCGCCATGCCTGACGGCGACGTGGCCCTGTCGCTCAACGACAAGCGCATGACCGTGCAATCCGGCAAGAGCCGCTTCGCACTGCAGACGCTGGCCGCAGAGGAATTCCCGACCGTTGCCGAAGCCAGCGAATTCAACGCCAGCGTCAGCCTGCCGCAGAAGACCTTCAAGCACCTGCTGGCGATGGTCCACTTCGCCATGGCGCAGCAGGACATCCGCTACTACCTGAACGGCATGCTGCTGGTGGTGGAAGGCAAGAAGGTCATGGCAGTCGCCACCGACGGCCACCGCCTGGCGTACTGCGGCGTTGAGCTGGAAACCGAAGCCGTCGGCGTGGGCGCGCGCCAGGAAGTCATCATCCCGCGCAAGACCATCCTGGAACTGCAGCGCCTGCTGGAAGACAACGACGATCCGGTGCAGGTGCAACTGGCCGCCAACCAGGTCAAGTTCACGTTCGCCAATATCGAACTGATCTCCAAGCTGGTGGAAGGCAAGTTCCCTGACTTCCAGCGCGTGATTCCCAAGGGCTACAAGAACGCCTTCGCCATCGACCGCGTGCGGCTGCAGCAGGCGCTGCAACGCACCGCGATCCTGACGACCGACAAATTCAAGGGCGTGCGCTGCATCCTCGACACGCACATGCTCAAGATCAGCTCCACCAACGCCGACCAGGAAGAGGCGCAGGAAGAGCTGGAACTCGATTACTCGGGCGACGCGCTCGATATCGGCTTCAACGTGACCTACCTGCTTGACGTGCTTGCCAACCTGAAGAGCGAGCAGGTGCAGGTCAGCCTCGGCGACTCGAATTCGAGTGCGCTGATTACCGTGCCGGAAGACGACAACTTCAAGTACGTCGTCATGCCGATGCGCATCTGATGATCCGGTAACAGGACCAGACCAGACAAGAACCGGAGCAGCAAACGGCACGCAACGACACCCGGCCCAGGCCGGGAAGTCCTGGGGATGACCATCCCGCAGCGGGGGCAGGATCGAAACGACGATCCGCCCCTTTTGCCGTTTTTAGTAACCCGCCATGCGGACCATTTCGCGCCCCGCCGCTATGCCGGCCCGGCCCGAATTCCGCCATTGCCGTGAGTAGAAAGACATGACCGAACAGCAGAACCCGCAGCAGGAAAACACCTACGGAGCCTCTTCGATCCAGATCCTGGAAGGCCTGGAGGCGGTACGCAAGCGTCCGGGCATGTATATCGGTGATACCTCCGACGGCACCGGCCTGCACCACCTTGTCTTCGAGGTGCTGGACAACTCCATCGACGAAGCGCTGGCCGGCTACTGCACCGAAATCCAGGTCACCATCCACAGCGACAACTCGATCTCCATCGTCGACAACGGCCGCGGCATCCCGCCCCTGGTCAAGTTCGACGACAAGCACGAACCCAAGCGCAGCGCGGCGGAAATCGCCATGACCGAGCTGCACGCCGGCGGCAAGTTCAACCAGAACAGCTACAAGGTGTCTGGCGGCCTGCACGGCGTGGGCGTATCCTGCGTGAACGCACTGTCCAAGTGGCTGCGCCTGACCGTGCGCCGCGACGGCCAGGTCCACCTGATCGAATTCGCCAAGGGCGACGTGCAGAACCGCATCGTCGAGACCGTGAACGGCCCCGACGGCCAGCCCGTTGAAGTCTCGCCGATGAAGATCATCGGCGCCACCGACAAGCGCGGCACTGAAGTGCACTTCCTGGCCGACGAAGAGATCTTCACCAACGTCGAGTTCCACTACGAGATCCTCTCCAAGCGCATCCGCGAGCTCTCGTTCCTGAACAACGGCGTGCACATCAAGCTGGTCGACCAGCGCACCGGCAAGGAAGAAGACTTTGCCTTCTCCGGCGGCGTGAAGGGTTTTGTCGAGTACATCAACCGCTCCAAGAGCGTGCTGCACCCCACCATCTTCTACGCCAACACCGAAAAAGACGGTATCGCCGTGGAAGTGGCCATGCAGTGGAACGACGGCTACAACGAGCAGGTGCTCTGCTTCACCAACAACATCCCGCAGCGGGATGGCGGCACCCACCTGACCGGCCTGCGCGCCGCGATGACCCGCGTCATCAACAAGTACATTGAAGAAAACGAAGTCGCCAAGAAAGCCAAGGTGGAAACCACCGGCGACGACATGCGCGAAGGCCTGTCCTGCGTGCTCTCCGTCAAGGTGCCCGAGCCCAAGTTCAGCTCGCAGACCAAGGACAAGCTGGTCTCTTCCGAAGTGCGCCTGCCCGTGGAAGAACTCGTCGGCAAGGCCCTGAACGACTTCCTGCTGGAAACCCCGGGCGACGCCAAGATCATCTGCGGCAAGATCGTAGACGCCGCCCGCGCCCGCGAAGCCGCCCGCAAGGCCCGCGAAATGACGCGCCGCAAGGGCCTGATGGACGGCATGGGCCTGCCCGGCAAGCTGGCCGACTGCCAGGAAAAAGACCCCGCCCTGTCAGAACTCTTCCTGGTGGAGGGCGACTCCGCAGGCGGCTCCGCCAAGCAAGGCCGCGACCGTAAGTTCCAGGCCATCCTGCCCCTGAAGGGCAAGATCCTGAACGTCGAGCGCGCCCGCTTCGACAAGATGCTGTCCAGCCAGGAAGTGCTGACCCTGATCACCGCACTGGGCACCGGCATCGGCAAGGACGACTACAACCTGGACAAGCTGCGCTACCACCGCATCATCATCATGACCGATGCTGACGTGGACGGCTCGCACATCCGCACCCTGCTGCTGACGTTCTTCTACCGCCAGATGCCCGACATCATCGAGCGCGGCTACGTCTATATCGCGCAGCCGCCGCTGTACAAGATCAAGCATGGGAAGGAAGAGCGGTATATCAAGGATGATATCGAGCTCAATGCTTATCTGTTGAAGTTGGCGATGGAGAAGGCTGTGCTGGTGCGGCCGGATGGGTCGGAGATCAATGGCGATGCGCTGACTGAGTTGGCGCGGCAGTATCAGTTGACTGAGGGGGTGATTTCTCGCCTGTCACGCGTGGTTGATACCGACGCCCTGCGGGCGATTGCTGATGGGGTGGCGCTGGATCTGGACAGCGCGGCTGCTGCTGAGGCGTCTGCTGTGGCGCTGAAGGCCAAGTTGGCTGAGATGCATGCCAAGACGTTGATTGGGGCTGCCGTGAATGATGACGGTACCGCTGACGTTTATGCGCAGTTTGATGAGAAGACGGATAAGCATCGGTTGATGATTGCGCGTCGTCATCATGGGAACGTGCGGTTGTCGCATTTGGATGCGGATTTTGTTCATGGTGCGGACTACGCTGCTCTGTCCAACGCGGCCAAGACTTTCCAGGGCCTGACCCCGGAAGGCACAAAGGTGCAGCGTGGCGAAGGCGAAAAGCTGCGTGATCAGACTGTCAACGACTTCCACGGGGCCATGCAATGGCTGCTGGCTGAGGCTGAGCGTGGGGTTTCTCGACAGCGGTATAAGGGACTTGGTGAGATGAACCCGGAGCAGCTGTTTGAGACGACGCTTGACGTGACGCAACGACGTCTGCTTAAGGTGCAGATTGAGGATGCTATTGCTGCCGACCAGATCTTTACCACGCTGATGGGGGACGAGGTGGAGCCGCGGCGGAACTTTATTGAGAGTAATGCGTTGGTGGCGCGGAATATTGATGTTTGATTGCTTGTGTCGGATGACGCGGAAAGTGAAAACTGTGCCAAGTTGCTGAGAATTAGTGGCACGATTAATGAAATAAAAGCCACCTGAGGGTGGCTTTTATGCTTTTCTCGGGGGGCAACCTCGCCATGACCTTCGCCACCGGATCCATTGCTATATCATGTACGCTATTCTGTACAAATTGGCAGCCTATGGGGAGTAAGCCATGTCCATCTCAGCAAGCGATGTTATCTCGCTGTCCCAAGCTAGGGCCAATCTGTCTGAACTGGCCGACCAGGTAAAGGCCGGCGCCGAGAAAATCGTCACGAAGAACGGCGAAAGCTACGTTGCTATCATCGACGCGCAGCGCCTGGATTACTACCATCAGCTAGAGCGGGAACGTATCCACTTACTGTTGACCGCAGATGCCAGCAAGGGCTTGGCTGACGTGGCTGCCGACAACGTCAAAGAGGCTCGTCGCACCCTCTCCGTCCTCAAGCAGCGCCGGATCACCAGAACAGCCAACTAATTGTCCGATTCGCCCCGTGACAACCCGCTACACCGTCAAAGTCACCGCCAATTTTGAGCGCGATCTCGATGAAATCGAAGCGTTCCTGCGAGAAGCCGAAGCCAGCCAGGTCTTTGGCGCACTGCTGGACGAATTGACGGACACCGTTATCCCCAATCTCGAGCGATTTTCCTTTATGGCTGGGTCCTTTCTCGAACGCCCCATCCGCTCTGTGGAGACGAGCAACGGTATCGCTTGCCTGACCGAACAATTGAACGCCATTGCCAAAGGTAGCGAACTGCGCGAGTACGTATTGACGCACTACCTGCTGCTGTATGCGCAAATCAAAGGTACGGTACATCTGCTTTCGATCCGCCATCACCGACAGCTTTCGTTCGATCTAGCAAGTCACTGGCCAACCTGAGCAGATAGACCAAGGGAATAGCTATGACTCCGGAAACCAAGGCCCGTCAGCATATCGATCAAAAGCTCGAACAAGCCGGCTGGACTATTCAGGACATGAAGCAGCTCAACTTGTCGGCGGATGTTGGCGTCGCCGTGCGCGAGTGCCCCACCGATACCGGTCCGGCCGACTACGTGCTGTTCATCAATCGCACCGCCTGCGGAGTGATCGAGGCGAAGAAGGATAACGCTGGTGAAAATCTCACCATGACGGAGACTCAGACTGAGCGCTACGCCACCGCCAACCTCAAATGGCGCAAGGGCAACACCCCGCTGCGCTTCCTTTTTGAAGCCACCGGCCAGATCATCCGCTTCACCGACAACGCCGATCCCGCTCCGCGCTCGCGCGAGCTCTTCCACTTCTTCAGGCCCGAGCAGCTTTCCGAGTGGCTTGCGCAGCCTGACACCCTGCGCCGCCGCCTCGTCGACAGCATGCCGGTGCTGTCCGAGGACAACCTGCGCGACTGCCAAATCGGCGCTGTCACTTGCTTGGAGAAGTCACTGGCACAGAACAAGCCCCGTGCACTGATCCACATGGCCACCGGCGCAGGCAAGACCTTCACCGCCATTACCGCCGTCTACCGTCTGCTAAAGTTCGGAGGTGCCAAACGCATCCTTTTCCTCGTCGATACGCGCAACCTCGGCAAGCAGGCGCACCAGGGCTTCATGGCCTATTCGCCGTCCGATGACGGCCGAAAATTCACCGAGCTGTACAACGTGCAGCGGCTGGCCTCCGCCAGCATCGACCCCCATGCGCAGGTGTGCATCAGCACTATTCAGCGCATGTACTCTGTCTTGTCTGGTGTGCCCATCGACGAGTCCGCCGAAGACGTCTCGCTCAACGAGGTCCAGCAAACCGCCAAGCAGGAGAAGGTCGTTCGTTACAACGCAGACATCCCGGTCGAGGAGTTCGACTTCATCATCATCGACGAGTGCCACCGCAGTATCTACAACCTGTGGAAGCAAGTGTTGGACTACTTCGATGCCTTCCTGATCGGCCTCACTGCCACGCCCGACAAGCGCACCTTCGGCTTCTTCAACGAAAACATCGTCGCAGAGTATAGCTATGAAAACTCTGTGGCCGACGGTGTCAACGTCGGCTATGACGTCTTCGAGATCGTCACCGAGATCACGCAGAAAGGCGCTGAACTCAAGGCCAAAGAATGGGTGGACCACCGCGATCGCCAGACGCGCAAAAAACGCTGGGGCGAAACGGAAGAAGACAACGTCTACACCGGCTCGGAGCTGGACCGCTCAGTGGTCAACACCAGCCAGATTCGCCAGGTCATTCAAGCCATGAAAACGGCGGTGGAGACGCAGATCTTCCCTGCGCGCAAGGAGACGCCCAAGACCCTGATCTTTGCCAAGACCGACAGCCACGCCGACGACATCATCAACATCGTGCGTGAGGTCTATGGCCAAGGCAACGCCTTCTGCAAGAAGGTCACCTACCGCGCCGAGGAAGATGCCGACAGCATCCTCAGCAGCTTCCGTAACGACTACAACCCCCGCATTGCCGTCACGGTGGACATGATCGCCACCGGCACCGACGTGAAGCCGCTGGAAGTGTTGCTCTTCATGCGCGACGTGCGCAGCAAGGGCTACTACGAGCAGATGAAGGGCCGCGGCGTGCGCAGCCTGGATGCCGACAGCCTCAAGCGCGTGAGCAACAGTGCCGAAGGGGCGAAGACGCGCTTCGTACTGATCGACGCCGTGGGCGTCGAAAAATCCTGCAAGACCGAAAGCCGCCCACTGGAAAGGAAGCCCAGCGTCGCGCTCAAGGACCTGCTGCAAGGAGTGGCGATGGGCAGCCGCGACGATGATACCGTGCTTTCGCTGGCCAACCGCCTCGTCCGCCTGAACAAGCAGCTCGATGACAAGGCGAAAGCGCGCATCGAGACGCTCAGTGGCGGCATCCCCGTCGGCGAGTTGGGCAAGGCGCTCATCACCGCGCTGGACCCGGACGCCATCGTGCAAACTGCCCTCGCCACCGCCAAGGCCAACGGCATCACCCGCAGCGAAGACACGCTGCTGCCGGAAGAAATCGAAGCCGCCCGCGCCAGCCGCGTCGCCGCCGCCTGCGCGCCGTTCGACAAGCCCGAGCTGCGCGATGAAATCGAAAGCGCCCGCCGCGATCGCGAGCAGCTCATCGACCATATCAATCTTGACCAGGTCACCTTCTCGGGCTTTTCCGAACAAGCCGAGGCTCAAGCCAAGGCAGTGATCCAGACCTTTGCTGACTACATCCGCCAGCACAAGGACGAGATCGCGGCTTTAGGCTTCTTCTACCAGCAGCCCTACCAACGCCGCGCGCTTACCTTCGAAATGATCGAAGAGCTGCACGACCACCTGAGCCGACCGCCGCTGATGCTCACCACCGAGCGACTGTGGAACGCCTATGCCCGCGTGCAAGGGAACAAGGTGAAAGGCGCGACGAGCCACCGTCAGCTCACCGATCTGGTCAGCCTGCTGCGCTTCGCGCTCGAGCTGGATGGCGAGGGCGCGGAACTCAAGCCCTTTGCCGACGAGGTGGACCGCCGCTTTCGAGCCTGGATTTTCCGCCACAACGCGCAGCGCGCCACGTCGTTCACGCCGGAGCAGACCGAGTGGTTGCGGCTGATGAAGGACCACATCGCGAACTCCTGCTCGATCTCGCGCGAAGATTTTGACTACGCCGAACTCGCCGACAAAGGTGGACTGCAGAAAGCTTGGGCCTTGTTTGATAAGGAGCTGGACACGTTGATGAGTGAAATGAATGAGGAGTTGGTGGCGTGAGTGAGTTATGGCAACTCCCTAAGTCTTGGGCTTGGGTAAAGATCGGTGAAATAGCAGATGTAGTGGGGGGCGGCACGCCACCTACCAACGACCCGACCAATTTTGATGGCGATATTCCTTGGATAACGCCTGCAGATTTATCCGGTTACAAAGAAAAGTACATACGCGCTGGGGCAAGGTACATCACTCAGAAAGGGTATGAAGAGTCCGGCGCAAAGTGGCTGCCAAAGGGCTCCGTGCTTTTCAGCTCACGGGCTCCAATTGGTTACGTGGCAATTGCTTCATCCGCAGTCACCACAAATCAAGGCTTTAAGAGTTTTGTTCCGCGCCCGGGCTTGGACTCGGACTTTATCTATCATTGGCTTAGCTCGGCCAAGCGGCTTGCCGAAAAGCTGGCGAGTGGGACAACGTTCCTGGAGATCTCTGCAGCTAAAGCAGCACTTATCCCATTCCCGCTCGCGCCGGCCACTGAACAGAACCGTATCGTCGCCAAACTTGAAGAACTGCTGTCCGACCTCGATGCTGGGGTGGCTGAGCTGAAGGCCGCGCAGAAGAAGTTGCAGCGATACCGCCAATCCTTGCTCAAGGCAGCAGTCGAAGGCGCACTCACCGCTCCTTGGCGCGAAGCGCAACGTAAGCTCGGCGCGCCCATCGAAACCGGCGTCCAACTGCTGCAACGCAGCCTAACTGAGCGCCGCGCCCGCTGGGAGGCCAAGCAACTCGTCAAGTTCAAGGAACAAGGCAAAGCCCCCCCCAAAGACTGGCAGAAGAAGTATGCCGAGCCAGTGCAGGCAGATACCACCGACTTGCCGGCGCTTCCGGAGGGGTGGGGGTGGGCGAGCATTGAGCAGGTGGCATCCGACGACCGTTATAGTCTTGCGATAGGGCCGTTTGGTAGCAACTTAAGAGTTCCGGACTACCGTGAATCCGGTGTCCCCCTAGTCTTTGTTCGGAATATCCGATCGGGAAACTATGGCGGCGAGCACACTAAATATGTCACGCCAGAGAAGGCCGCCGAGCTAAATGCTCACAGCGTTGCTGCGGGAGATGTATTGGTCACAAAAATGGGGGAGCCACCCGGCGATGCAGATGTGTATCCAAACAACCAGCCTCCAGCAATCATCACGGCCGATTGTATAAAAATTCGATGCTGGCCTGGCCTGATGAGCCCTGCGTTCTTGAAGGCAATTATCAACTCGCATATAGGTAAGCGTCAGATCGAGCCCATGACACAGGGTGTGGCACAGAAAAAAGTGAGCCTTGGCCGGTTCAGCAGTCTTGCAGTCCCTGTTCCCCCGTCAAATGAGCAGTCGTTAATAGTGCAAATTGTCGACGATGCGCTTCGCGATGCTTCCGTTCAACTGGCAGCCATCGAGCTTGGCCTCAAACAATCCACTGCCCAACGCCAAAACATCCTTCGCTCTGCCTTCGCCGGCCAGCTTGTGCCGCAAGACCCGAATGACGAGCCGGCCAGTGTGCTGCTGGAACGCATCCGCGCCGAGATGGCAGAACGCGCCAAACAGCCCAGGCCCCGAAAGACCAAACAACAAGAGGAGATCGCCGCGGTGGCGAGCCAACTGATTGACGTGCTCGCCGAAGCGGGCGACTGGGTGCCAGCGCAAGAAGCATTTCGACGCTGTGGCGTGGCCGATGGTGCGCTGACTGAACAGATCGAAGCGCTCTACGCCGAGCTGCGCGCGCTGGACAAGGCTGGCCGCTTGGCCGTCAAGCCCGTGACCGATGCGCAAGGCCGCAAACTGTACGACAAGCTGAAGCTGCTGGCAGGTTGAGCATGCGCCTGGACAAGCTCACCATCGGCAGCGCGAAGGACAGCCCGACGCACCAGTTCAAGAACCTGAAGAACGTCACCATCGACTTCGATCAAGACCATTGGGTCACGGTAGTCATCGGCTGGAACGGCACCGGCAAGTCCAATGTGCTGGAGGCGCTGGCCATCATCTTTCGCGACCTGATCACCTACAAGGGTATGTCGGCGGAGAAACGAAAGGAGATCCCTCGATTCGCTTTCAAGCTTTCGTACCGCATGGGGACGGGAGAGAACTTGCGCCACATTGACATCGACGCCGACCCAGATCGTGGGAAGGAAGCTTTCCGCATCCGCGTCGCCGATGCCAAGCAAATCGAGCAAAACGACCCGCTCCACAGAGTTGTGAACTTTGGCGACGACGTGGACGAAACATCGCTGGGTGAGCCGATTAAGCTCACAGCCTTCCTAAACGGCGAGACCGAATACCTGCCGCGCTATGTGTTCAGCTACTACTCGGGCGAGAGCCCGCGCATGCAAGAGGTATTCGAGCCTTACCTAAAGGATTACTACCAGAACCTTGTGACATCGAAGGTCGACCCAGCGCCAAAGCGACTCTTCTATGCATTGCCGGTTCACAGTCAGTTCGTACTTCTGGCGTTTTTGATTCAAACGGACCAAAAGGTAAAGGACTTCCTGGAACAAGAGCTGGGCATTGACCCGGATAGCGGGATCGAGTCTGTTCTCTTTGTCCTGCGGGAGCCCCCTTGGAACTCGAAAGATGGCGACCCCAGATTCTGGTACGCAAGAGGTCTGGTTCAGCGATTCCTAGATCGTCTCATGACGGCGTCGCTGGCGCCGATCACGATAAAGAGAAGATTGAAGAAGTCAATCTGGAACAACAATCAATCGGCGCATGAGTACAAGTATTTGTACGTCAAGGATGTGGAGTCGCTCAGGACCTTTGTAGGCAGCCAACCTGCAAACGAATTTTTCCGCGACTTGGAAAGTACCTACGTCTCCGAGCTGATCGAAGAGATCCGCATCCGCGTGCGTCTGAAGAAAAACGATGGCAGCGTGACCTTCCGAGAACTCAGCGAAGGCGAACAGCAACTGCTCACCGTGTTGGGGCTGCTGCGCTTCACTGCCGAGGAAGAAAGCTTGTTCTTGTTAGACGAGCCTGACACGCACTTAAACCCACGATGGTGTGTGAAGTACTTGAACTACCTCAAGACATTTGTTGGACAGAGCAGTGATGACCAGGACAACAGCCACATCGTTCTGACGACTCACAACCCTCTGTCCATTGCGGAACTGGTAAAGGAGCAGGTGCAGATCTTGTATCGGCAAGCAGGTACCCACACAGTGCGTGGCGAGAACCCGGCTGTCGACCCCAAGGGCATGGGCTTCGCCGGCATTGTGACCAGCGAGATGTTCGGCTTGGGTTCCAGCCTGGACAAGGCCACGAACGAAGACTTGATTGCCTTGCATCAACTCTCTACGCAGCGGCAGCCTCTCAGCGAGGTTGATCGCGACAGATTGGTCGAAATCCGGCAGCGCCTCGAAGGTTTGGACTTCAACTTCGCCTCGCGAGATAGGCTGGAGCAAGAGTATTTACGCGCCAGATTTGATCTGGCCGCGGATGGTGCAATTGATGGCGCCATCGTCACCCCCGAGAACAAGCAGAAAGCTCTCGACGCTTTGGTGCAAAGCCTGCTCCACGGCTTGCAGGAGGACCAAGATTGAGATTCGTTCAGGTTCCGCTGCCTCCCCATCTACCGAAACGGTGGCTCACGATCTCTGCAGCCAGGATCGCGGGCATTGGCGCATGCCCTACACATGACCTTCGGTCAACCTATATCAAGAAGCACACCAGCTGGGGACAGCTGAAGAGATGGCTTTCCCAGGTCAGTCATTACAAGTGCTGGTACTGTGAAGCAAAAAGTGATCGAGCGCCATTTGACGTCGATCACTTTCGGCCGAAGCTGGGAATCACGGTCGACGGCGTTGAGCTCGCAGGACACGATGGATATTACTGGCTGGCTTATGAGTGGTGGAACTTTCGCCTTTCTTGCCAGAGGTGCAATCGACCCGAGAAGGATGAAGCCGACGTCTTGCACGGCAAGGCGAACGAGTTTCCGATTCGGGATGAAGGACATCGGTGCACACTGCCGGCGGTGCTTCTGACCGCTGAGGAGCCAAGGCTCTTGGACCCGTGCGATCAAGCCGACTGTGAGTTGTTGGCACACGGTATTGATGGAGAGGTCAAACCTCGTGCCCTAACTGGCACTTGGGACAACCAACGCGCGCGGTACACGATTGACCGGCTTGGATTCAATAACTGGAACACGCCGGAGACAAAGAAGAACTCCTGGCGTCTGCTGGATGATCTGATTCGCCTTGCTGGCCATCAGCCCGCAGTCGTCGCGCATTTGCAAGAGCACTTATCTATGGACCACGAATACTCAAAGTTCTTCCGAGCTGCCATCGGCACACATCGAGACAAGGCTTGGGTCGAGGCACTTCTATGAACACATCAACCCTCATCCAGAAAGTTTGGAACTTCTGCCACACGCTGCGCGACGACGGCGTGGGTTATGGCGACTACCTGGAGCAGCTCACCTACCTGCTGTTCCTGAAGATGGCGCACGAATATGCGGGGGAGCCCTACAACCGCAACACGCGCATCCCGAAGGGCCACGATTGGGCCAGCCTGCGCAGCAAGACCGGCGAGCCGCTTGAAGCGCACTACCTGGCCACGCTGCACAAGCTGGGACAGGGCACGGGCATGCTGGGCGCCATCTTCTTCAAGGCCCAAAACAAGATCCAGGACCCGGCCAAACTTTCGCGCCTGGTGCAGATGATCGACGAGCAAAGCTGGGTGGGTATGGACGCCGACACCAAGGGCGATCTCTATGAGGGCCTGCTGCAGAAGAATGCGGAAGACACCAAGAGCGGTGCTGGCCAGTACTTCACGCCGCGTCCCATCATCCAGGCGATGGTGGAGTGCCTGCGCCCCGCGCCCGGCAAGACCATTGCCGACCCGGCGTGCGGCACGGGCGGCTTCTTCCTGGGCGCTTACAACTGGCTGACCCGTCCCGATGCCAAGCTGAACAAGCGGCAGAAGGAGTTCCTGCGCGATGCCACCTTCCACGGCAACGAGATCGTGGCCAACACGCGCCGCTTGTGCCTGATGAACCTGTTCCTGCACAACATCGGCGAATTGGAAGGGGAGCCTTCGGTTGATCGTTCAGACGCACTGATCGCCGAGCCCAAGGTGAAGGTGGACTATGTGCTCGCCAACCCGCCCTTTGGCAAGAAGAGCAGCATGACCATCACCAACGAGGAAGGCGAGGAAGACCGTGATGCACTCACCTATGAACGCCAGGACTTCTGGGAAACCACGTCGAACAAGCAGCTCAACTTTCTGCAGCACATCGTGAGCATGCTCAAGGTGGACGGCAAGGCGGCCGTGGTGCTGCCCGACAACGTGCTATTCGAAGGCGGCGCCGGCGAAAAGATCCGCCGAAAGTTGCTGGAGACTTGCGATGTGCACACCATTCTGCGCCTGCCCACCGGCATTTTCTACGCGCAGGGCGTTAAGGCGAACGTGGTGTTCTTCGACAACGCGCCCAAGGATGGCCGTGTGCACACCAAAGGTGTGTGGTTCTACGACATGCGTACCAACAAGCACTTCACGCTTAAGACTCGCACGCTCAAGCTGGATGATCTGCAGGACTTCATCGCCTGCTACCACCCTGAGAACCGCCACGAGCGGAAAGAGACCGAGCGTTTCAAGTTCTACCGATATGACGACTTAATCGCCCGAGACAAGGCGAGCCTGGATATCTTCTGGCTCAGGGACAACAGCCTGGACAACCTGGATGACCTGCCGCCACCAGACGTGCTGCAACAGGAGATCATTGAGCATCTGGCGGCCGCGCTGGCATCTTTCCGGGATGTGGCAGTTGGACTGCAGACAACTGAATCTGTTGAGCCCTGACCTGATGTGCTCTGGAACTTTAAAAACGTTACCTTTTTTGCCGCGAACACAGTGATAAGAAGCCATGCAAAGGTCATGTCCCATTCAGTGCCCGGCACGCATCATAACGACAGTTACATACCAGGGTGACTGCGTATTTGGACCTTGCATAGGATGCTGGCATCGCTCGATTGCCACGAGCTGGTAAGACACGTGCCCGCTGACTCCAATGCGAAAGGACGTCGGGGGCGCAAATGCTTACTATCAATACCGCACGACCGACCGATTTAGGTTATCGACGACAGCGTTTTTTTTCGATAGAGTCCGCATCCGCATCACCCGATACAGGATCAGTGCCATGAGGCAGATCGCCGCATGGGCGCGGATGAGGTCCGGCAAGCGGTGGTAGAGCGGACCAATCTCGATCTCAGATTTGAGCACATGGAACCCGCGTTCAATATCCGCTAATGATTTGTAGCGCTCGAAGACTTCATCTGCTGAGAGATCCCCGGCATTGGTGATCAACAGCAGCTTGCCATCCATCATGCGGGCATGCCGCAAGGCGCGCTCATTGATGTCATAGCAGAAGCGCTCACTGTTCATTCGGGCCAGATGGGCCTCGCAGACTGCGTGGTAGAACCGTCCACCGTCAGAACGCTTCAGTGAGCTCGTCGGTTCCTCCTCGTGAAAATCCAGCGAGCTTGTTCTTCTGGTTTACGAAATAGTCATGAACGAAGGAGATTACTTCGAGGCGATCCTCGTAGATGATGTGAAGCTGATTGCTATAGTGCTCTGATCTTGGGAACACTCGCCAATGGACCGGTTCGCCGGGAAACACATCGACCTCGTCATCGCTTCGAATTACGATTATTCGATCGCTTAGCTCGATAATTGCGCCGAATGGTGCTGTTCCTGTTGATACCACTTGTTTCGCGTCAAATGAGACGCCTATTGTACCGCGACGATCGAATGTTTCATCATCGAGTAAATTGATCTGTGTTCTTGTGGATCTTTTGAGTGGTGCGTGCTGATAATCGGCCACCTCAATCCTGTGGTCAGTAACTCGATACAGTTTTTCCCGGGCTCCCCAGGAGAAACCGTCGGTCCTGGAGCTTCGATTATTTGTGCTGTTAAAATAATCGCCAACATCTACTACACGATCAAAAATTCGAATGGTTTTTGACGAATTCCTTTCTTTCTCTTCCTTAAATTTGGCGAGAAATGCTCCTTTTGTCGTCCAGCCCATAACGCTTTGGAACGCCCAGTCGCACGCATTGCACGGTTGGTTAGAAAGCTTCGTCTCGTCGCTCAGGACGTCATCTGCCTCTTTTCGATTAAACGAAAACTCGAAGAGTCCGTCGTCTCCTGCGGCAGCAGCAATCGCAGTATATTTATCGGATGCCTTAACCTGGAAAATTCGTGCATCATGATGTTTGGTGCAGATATTTCTAAATCCCTTGGAGGACACGCTACCACGAGACGTCGAGTAGAGTCCTTCGTCGCCGCACGCAAAAAATTGGTTGTAGTAGATTTCTGTGTCGATCGGCAGAAAATTAAAAGGGCTGTGCTCTTTTTGCCAAAATCCCGCCCAGATCCGCGAGTCCGATGAGAGGGTAATTGACGAGAGTCTCGATAGTTGGGCCTTTATGGGGCTGGCTATCTGGGGGTCCAGCAGAATCTTTCGAACCTTGGGGTTATAAAAGAGATCGCTATCAGAAAATGCCACCCGTACAGCCGTCTGAATGTCATTGTTAATATCGGCAATTGCATTGACGGCTTGGCGCCAATCAATCTTGTTGATTGCTCCACTGTCCTCGAGGAGCAATAATTCTCCCGAGTATATTTGTGAGTCCCAGAATTCACCGAGAATCGTCAGCTTTACAGGACGCATTTTTTTCCTCGGTGGAGCTTCGATTTCTGGGCAACCGTGATATAGCCGATTTCGCACCATGCAGCCAAGACGTCATGGCTTGGCTTATCGAAGGGGGACAACCAGGGCGCTACTGGGTAGCCGTGCCAGTTATCTTGCTGGTCACTGACAAATTTAGCTACAAACAAGTCCTCGCAATTGGGAAGAGGCGAAATCCCTAACTTTCCCGCCCGGTTTGCTACCGCATGAACTCCCCAATAGAAGCGACCACACGTCCAAGTTTGCAGGCGGGATTGCTGGTAGCACGCCTGCTCGTCGAGAATGCCAATTTGCCACTGCGACTTTTGCATGGCGAACAGCTGATTCCTGTGCTGGGAATTAGGTGTGTAGGGCAAGGCGCTACCTTCTTTGTCTATGCCTTGGTCGGAAGCATGGTCCGCAAGGCTCCGCGACGTTAGCACATGTGAGAGGTAGAACCAATCCTTCCGCCGAGGGGAATGGCGGCAGGGGCATGCCGGATTCCCATTGGCAAAGAGCCAGCGCAGCAACACGGCCGCTGAATATTGAGCTGGTAGACTGCCGAAACAATTAAGATCAAAGGCCGCGCGGACTGGTTTCCGTCTTGCCCGGCCATTCAGCCTTTTGACGGGATACACGTATGAATACGGAAAAGATGTGGATGATTCGCGGCGAAGGCGGGCGTTTGTACGACGAGTTCAACGAGCGTGGCGTGGCGGCCATCGGGTGGCCGCTACTGGCCGCGGTGGCAAAGCCGGGCATGTCCCGCCAAGCTCTGATAGATCATTACAAAGCGCTGGAGCCGCATGCGAAAGCTGGTACGGCCATTTCGGGCGCGTCGCAGGTCTGGCGGTTCATCAATGAGATTCAGGTCGGCGACTGGGTGGTGACCTACTCCCCGCCCAATCGCACCTACATGGTGGGCAAGGTCACCGGCTCGTATCGGTACCAACCCGAGCAGGCGGAGTCTGGCATGGCGATGGCGCGGGCAGTCAAATGGGAGCCGAAGCAGATCGACCGCGACGACCTGGCCGTGGCCGCCAAGAATAGTTTGGGCTCCACCCTAACGGTCTTTCTGGTACCGGAATTCGCGAAGAAGGAGCTACTGGCCGTCCTTGCGGGCAAACCGTCGCCAGATCCGGTAGTGGAAGCCGCTGCCGAAGTGGAAGCTGCCGAAGAAATCGCGGCAGACCCGCTGGCAGGCATCGAACAGCAAGCCATTGAACGCATCAAAGATCTCGTGAGTCGTCTGGACTGGGATGAGATGCAGGAACTGGTGGCCGGAATCCTCCGCGCGATGAACTACAAGACGCAGGTCTCCCCGGCTGGCCCCGATCGCGGCAAAGACATCATTGCATCGCCAGACGGCTTCGGCTTCGAGAACCCGCGCATCGTAGTGGAAGTGAAACATCGATCCGGCCAGATGGGCAGCCAGTCCATCCGCAGCTTCCTCGGCGGCCGCCATAAGGACGACCGCGGTCTGTACGTTAGCACCGGTGGTTTTTCGCGGGATGCCCACTATGAGGCAGACCGTGCGACGGTGCCGCTAACGCTATGGACGCTCGATAATCTCGTTCGGGCACTGGTTGAGCACTACGACAACACTGATGCTGAGACGAAGCGATTGGTGCCGCTAAAGCGGCTGTACGTGCCTGCATAATTTAAGCGAGTAACAGCATACTGACTCGACAATATGCAAGCCAATGAAGGAGGTACTGTGTCAGCTTTAGCTGAGCTGGAAGCCTTAGAGCCCAACGGCGAGAAGGGCCAAGCGGATTCTGGTAAAGCAACGACGGTTCACGCCTTGATGGGCGAGCTAAGCGGTGTGGTTTGCGCCGTTACAAGCAATGAAGGTGAGTCGACGCCGCGCCATCAGCGAGTTCTACTTGTCGTAAGCCTTGTGGGAATGGCGCTGGCGTGGGTAACCGCACTATTTGCTGAGCGAGGCGGGCCATTTTGGATGGCGTATGTCTGCTTGGGTTCGCTAGTGGTGGGCGCAGCTGCCTCTATCGCATATGGCGTCTCCACTTCAAGGAGTTTCTTTAAGGAGTGGAAGACGTTGGAAGCCGATATGTTGGATGGCGCGGGAAAAAGGATGCATCTCTGGTACGAGACGATATCCAAACTACGTGAAACATACACACCAGACCAGATCAACTTTGCTCAGGACTATGTATGCGCTGTTAGTGCGCAAGTCCGATCGAGCTTGGCCTATATTATCGGGGCCTTGGATAAGGTAGGGCTGATCCCACTCATCGGCTCAGTTGCCGTTACGCTTGTAAAGTTCTTTGATAACGGGCAAGTGCCCTTCATTTGGATGACAGCCGCAGCTGTGGCCGGCATTTTTTACGTTATCGCGCTGCGCTTCGTCGGAATCACGTTCACCCTTGATCGACTAGCTGTGATCTTGAAGCACGCGGCGAAGCGCCAGGGAGCTTCCGCGCAAGCCGCGACCGAGTCGTGACCCGTGCCGAGGACTAGCTGTTGATCTCCGACGTCAGGAGCTTCTTTAGACCCTGGATATCGAGCCAGTCTTTCCCCCGATGTAGCATCCGATGGCAATTGGCGCATACAAGCGCTAAGTCATTGATGTGCGTCTTGCTGTTCTCCGGCAGAGTCGAAAGCGGCTTTGTATGATGGCACTCGATGAATCCGGCGCCATGCTTGCCGTACTTATCGGCGAAGTCGAACTCGCAGACTTCACACTCCAGCTTTCCAGTTTTCGCCCACACCTGCCCGCGCTTCTTCCTGACAAGCGTGCGATCACGCTCACGGACCAGATGGGTCCGGGTTAGCAGGCGGCCCTCTGCGGCTTCTGTATCCTCGTCATCGTATGTGGGCTCACTGGCGAAAGTCTCATTTGAAAGCCCCTTAAGCAACGCCTCAGCCGTTATGCGGCAGCGATCCGGGTCATTCGCGAACTGGTGCCAAACCTCCTCATCACCCTTCGCGCCCCGGCTTAGTCCCTTCTTCCCTTCGCTGGTGTATTGAGGATCGAGTCGCCTGAAGTTCATCAGCTTCATGTAGACGCCGCTGGTATTGCGAAACGAGTCTGAAGGCTCATAGCCGGAAAATAGGGACTTCGCCATTTGTCGCAATCGGTCGCTTAAGCCGACGATCTCCTTTGCTTCCTCAGATGGAAGATTGGAGCGGCGACGAAGATACAGATCGAGGGCGAGTATCAGCTCATCCCGGTGCCAATGGGGATTGTTATCCTTCTTTTTGAGGCTGGACATTTGGGGGGCGAATATTCTAGTTTGCGCCAATCATATCGCACCCACGGCCCGTCCGCTTGTCTGCTATAGGTGACGCAGAACACCGCGAGCGCAAGTCGCCTCTTATCGCATATTCCCTGCTCAAAAAAAACCGGCTACTCGCTTGTAAAGTGCACATGAGTTCCATCTTGGATGGCCGGAGCTTGTCTTAGCCATGACCACCCGACGCAAGCTTTGAGAGTTTGCGCATTGTTCAATGAGGGGTGTCCGTGGAGACTGGCGGTGTCGCCAACACAATGGTCGACCAGGTTTGACAGCCTGACCGACACACCGGACGAGCAGCGAAGCGCTATCCTCTCGTCTTTCGCCAACGCACGCCCATAGGGGCGGGCTGCGGCGGGGGAGCCTTCGGGCTCGCCGGTTGGTGTGTGCCGGTCTGTCAACCCTGCCTCGTGCTCGCCCACCCGATTGACAGCGGACGGCGAGCCTCCATCTCTTACACACGGAGGTCGCAATGACTAGCACCACCCCGGCTCCCCAAGAGCCCACCCTAGCCC
>NZ_JBYTAG010000038.1:0-70979 GCF_058787995.1 Cupriavidus sp. FW305-27 | reverse complement strand
GCGCGCGGCTGGGCTGCGTGGCGAATCAGCCCGGGATCTTGCCTTCCACGCCTTCGACGTAGAACTTCACGCCATGCAGGAAGCCGTCGTCGGCCACCTGGTCCTTGGCCAGCTGTTCCTTGCCGGTGTTGTCCTTGATCGGACCCTTCCAGATCGGCGCGCTGCCGTCGGCGATGCCCTTCTTGCGCTCTTCGACCAGCGCCTTGACGTCAGCCGGCACATCGGCGTTGAAGCTCTTCAGGTCAATCATGCCTTCCTTCAGGCCCCACCACGTGGTGCTGTTCTTCCACTGCTTGTTCAGCACGTCTTCCACCACCTTGTTGTAGTAGACGCCCCACGAGATCACCGACGCGGCCAGGTGGGCCTTGTCGCCGAACTTGCTCATGTCGCTGTCCCAGCCGAAGGCGTGCACGCCCTTTTCCTGCGCGGTCTGCACCACGGCGGCGGAGTCGGTGTTCTGCATCAGCATGTCGACGCCCTGGCCGATCAGCGTGGTGGCGGCTTCGCGCTCCTTGCCCGGATCGAACCACTTGTTGACCCACACCACCTTGACCGTGGCCTTGGGGTTGACGCTGCGCGCGCCCAGCGTGAACGAGTCGATATTGCGGATCACCTCGGGGATGGGCACCGATGCCACCACGCCCATCTTGCCGGTCTTGCTCATCTTGCCCGCGACCACGCCCGCCAGGTAGGCGCCTTCATAAGTGCGCACGTCGTACTGGGCCAGGTTCTCGGCGGTCTTGAAGCCGGTGGCGTGCTCGAACTTTACGTCCGGGAATTCCTTGGCGACCTTGAGCATCGACTCCATGTAGCCGAAGGTGGTGCCGAAGATCAGCTTGTTGCCCTGGCTGGCCAGGTCGCGGAACACGCGCTCGGCGTCGGCCGCGGATTCGGGCACGTTCTCGACGAAGGAGGTCTTGACCTTGTCGCCGAACTTCTCTTCCACGGCCTTGCGGCCGTTGTCATGCGCGAAGGTCCAGCCGGCATCGCCGACCGGCCCGATATAGACGAAGGCGACCTTGAGCGGCTCGGCCTTCTGCTCGGCCGCGGGCGCGGAGGCCGCGCCCGCCGTCTCGGCAGGCTTGTCGGCCTCTTTCTTGCCGCAGCCCGCGAGGGTCAGCAAGGCGGTGGCGGCCAGGGCCGCCAGGGTCTTCCTGCGCGTGACGATCATGATTTCTCCTTGTGATGAATTGTTGGTAGCTCAGGGATTTCCGTCAAAAAACTCGAGGCTCAGGCATTGCCGGGCCGGAAGGGCTTGCCCAGCGAGGCCGGCATGTTCAGCCGGATCCAGGCCGGGTTGCGCGAGATCAGCGCCAGCACCACGATGGTGGCCGCGTACGGCAGCATCGACAGGAACTGCGACGGCACCGACACGCCGATCCCTTGCAGGTAGAACTGCAGGATGGTCACGCCGCCGAACAGCCACGCGCCCACCAGCACGCGGCCCGGGCGCCAGGTGGCGAAGGTGGTCAGCGCCAGCGCGATCCAGCCGCGACCGGCGACCAGGTTCTCGACCCACATCGGCGTGTACACCAGCGACAGGTAGGCGCCGGCAAGCCCGCAGCAGGCGCCGCCGAACAGCAGCGCGCCAAAGCGGATGGTGCGCACCGGGTAGCCCAGCGCGTGCGCCGATTCCGGCGCTTCGCCGATCGCGCGCAAGGTCAGCCCCGCGCGCGTGCGGAACAGGAACCACATGATGGCAAAGCACAGCAGCAGGCTGAAATACACCATCCAGTGATGCTGGAAGAAGGCCGGCCCGAAGAAGGGCAGGTCGGCCAGGCCGGGCACGGCCTTGGCCTGCGCCGGCATGGCGAAGCCGACAAAGCGCTGGCCCATGAAGGCCGACAGGCCGGTGCCGAAGATCGACAGCGCCAGGCCGGTGGCGACCTGGTTGGTGGCCAGCACCAGCGCCAGCCACGAGAACAGCGTGGCCATCAGCATGCCGGCGAGCGCGCCGGCGGCAAAGCCGAGCAGCGGCGACTGGGTCTGGTAGCCGACCATGAAGCCGGCCACCGCGGCGACCAGCATCATGCCTTCGGCGCCGAGGTTGAGCACGCCCGAGCGCTCGTTGATCAGCAGGCCCAGCGCGGCCAGCAGCAGCGGCGTGCCGGCGTTGATGGCGGTGGCGATAAGGGGAGCGAGTTGTTCCATATTGTTCTGTAGCTCCGCTCAGGCCGTGGTGGCGCGCCAGCGCAGGCGGTTTTCGATCAGCGTGTCGCAGGCCAGCAGGAAGAACAGCAGCATGCCCTGGAACACCCAGCCAATGGCCGACGGCAGGCCCAGGCGCGATTGCGCCATCTCGCCGCCGATATAGAACAGCGACATCATGATGCCGCCGAAGACCGTGCCGACCGGATGCAGCCGGCCGATAAAGGCGACGATGATGGCGGTGAAGCCGTAGCCCGGCGAGATCGACGGCAGCAGCTGGCCGATCGGGCCGGTCACTTCGAACGCGCCCGCCAGGCCCGCGGTGGCGCCCGAGATCAGCAGTGCGCTCCACAGCGCGCTGCGCGCCGAGAAACCCGCGTAGCGCGCCGCCGCCGGCGCGGTGCCGCCCACCTGCAGGCGGTAGCCGGCAAAGCTGCGGAACACGAACACGGTCATCACCGCCACCAGCACCAGCATCACGGCAAAGCCGGCATGCAGGCGCGAGCCCGACATCAGGTTGGGCAGCAGGTACTCGGACGAGAACACCTTCGACTGCGGGAAGTTCATGCCGTTGGGATCCTTCAGCGGCCCGTTGACCACCCACAGCAGCAGCTGCTGAGCGATATAGGTGAGCATCAGCGAGACCAGGATCTCGTTGGCGTTGAACCTGTCCTTGAGCACCGCCGTGAGCGAGGCCCACAGCATGCCGCCGACCATGCCGGCGAGTGAGGCCAGCACCAGCACCACGGTGCCGTTCATGGCCTGGCCCGGCACATCGAAGTAAAGCACGGTGGCGCCGGCGCAGATGCCGCCGGCAATCAGCTGCCCGTCGGCGCCGATATTCCACACGTTGGCGCGGTAGCACACCGACAGGCCGAGTGCGCACAGCACCAGCGGCACGGTCTTGAGCAGCACCTCGCCGATGGCGCGCTGGTCGCGCAGCGGATCGGCCAGGAAGACCTTGAGCGCGGCCACGGGGTCCTTGCCGAGCACCAGGAACAGCAGCGCGCCGAAAAGGAGCGTCAGCGCCAGTGCGACCACCGGCGAGGCATAGGCCATGGTGCGCGAGGGCAGGCCACGCGGCGCCAGCGAGAGGGGGGAGCGGGGCAGCAGTTGTCGCACATCAGCCATGGCTTGCCACCTCCGCGCCGGATTGCGCCTGGGCGGGCCCGCCTTGCCACAGTCCGCTCATCCACAGGCCGATCTGCTCGCGCGTCGCGGTCTCGGCCGGCACCGAAGGCGACAAGCGGCCCTTGGCGATCACGTGCAGCCGGTCGCAGATCGCGAACAGCTCGTCGAGCTCTTCCGACACCACCAGGATGGCGCAGCCGGTGGCCTTCAGCGCCAGGATCTCGTTGTGGATCTGCGCCGCGGCGCCAACGTCCACACCCCAGGTCGGTTGCGCCACGATCAGTACCTTAGGGCCGCTTTCGATCTCGCGGCCGACAATGAATTTCTGCAGGTTGCCGCCCGACAGGCTGCGCGCCAGCGCGTGCGGCCCGCTGGCCTTGACGCGGAAGCGGCTGATCACGGCCGAAGCCAGCCCGGTGGCCGCGCCGGGCGAAATCATGCCTTGCCTCACATAGGGTGGCGTCTGGTGCGACAGCAGGATATTGGTCGCCAGGCTCATGCCCGGCACCGCGCCGCGGCCCAGGCGCTCTTCCGGCACGAAGGCCAGGCCCGCGCGCCGGCGCTGGCGCGCATCGAGCCGGCCGACTGGCTTGCCGCCGAGCTGTACCGACATGTTGTCTGCGCGTGTGTCTTCACCGGACAGCGCGGCCAGCAGCTCCTGCTGCCCGTTGCCGGACACGCCGGCAATGCCGACGATCTCGCCGGCGTGGACATCCAGCGAGATCCTGCTCAGCTCGGTCGCGAAGGCATGCGCGCGCGGCAGCGACAGGCCCTGCACGCTGAGCCGCACCGGGCCGCGCTCGGCAGCCACGCGCGTCTCGCGCGGGGGCTCGCCGCCGATCATCAGCCGCGACAGCGAGGCCGCGGTTTCCTGGCGCGGATCGCACACGCCGGTGACCTTGCCCATGCGCATCACGGTGGCCTGATGGCACAGTGCGCGGATCTCGTCGAGCTTGTGGCTGATGTAGAGGATGCTGGTGCCTTCGGCGGCCAGCTGGCGCAGCGTGACGAAGAGCGTTTCCACTGCCTGCGGGGTCAGCACCGAGGTGGGCTCGTCCAGGATCAGCAACTGCGGATTGGCCAGCAGCGCGCGCACGATCTCCACGCGCTGGCGCTCGCCGACCGACAGCGTATGCACATGGCGGTTCGGCTCCAGCGGCAGCCCGTAGCGCTCGGCGGTGGCGCGGATGCGCTCGGCCAGCTGCTTCATGTTGCCTTGCTGTCCGGCGGGCAGGCCGAGTGCGATGTTCTCGGTCACGGTCAGCGTGTCGAACAGCGAGAAATGCTGGAACACCATGGCGATGCCCAGGTTGCGGGCGTCGTGCGGACTGTTGATGGTGACCGGCGCCCCGTTGAAGTGCATCTCGCCGGCATCCGGACGGACCGCGCCAAAGATAATCTTCATCAGGGTGGATTTGCCTGCGCCGTTTTCACCCAGCACGGCATGGATCTCGCCGGGGGCGACGCTGAGGCTGACGTCGTCATTGGCGACGACGCCCGGGTAGCGCTTGCTGATATGGGCCAGCGCCAGCCTGGGAGGGAGTTGTGATGTCACTGAGGCGGCTCGGGTTGTTGTGATGGCAGCAACGTGGGATGAGTCAACAGCGCGGCAGTGCGTGGCGCAGCATCGCCGCGACGCATTGCAGCATTCATCATGGTTTGGTGATGCCCGATATTGGTGATGGATTATATAAGTGACAGGACACCGGGCGGGCCGATTCCGGCGTCATTCCAGTCCCTGCAACGGTTTGGGGGTGGTTGCAAGTCGCGTGCCGGCCACAGCACGAAAAAAAGCCGCCGGCTCCTTGCGGAGCAAGCGGCTGGACTGGAGCAGCGGCGGGCGGCCAGGGCGGCCGCTCGCCGGCAGGGCTCAGGCGCCGGTGGTGGCGGCGCTGGTGGCGAAGCGCCCGTCGCGGAAATCCGCCAGGGTCTGGTAGATCTGCTCCTGCGTGTTCATCACGAACGGCCCGTACTGCGCGATCGGCTCGTTCAGCGGCTGGCCCGCGATCAGCAGGAAGCGCGCGTCGGCCTCGGCCCTGACGATGACGCCGTCAGACTGGCCGGCGTTGTCCAGCACGCCCATGCGCTGGGCCTCGATCACGGCGCGGTCGTCGCCGCTGCCGATCGAAACCTCGCCCCGGTACACGTAGACGAACGCGTTGTGCCCGGCCGGCAGCGCCTGCGCAAAGGCCTGGCCGGCCGGCAGGTGCACGTCCAGGTAGACCGGCTCGGTCACCGGGCGCGTGATCGCGCCGGCCACGCCGTGCGTGGCGCCCGCCAGCACGCGCACCGTGGCGCCGTTGTCCAGCGCAACCGTCGGGATCTCGGCGGCGGGCAGGTCGCGGTACCACGGCGCGGTCATCTTGTCCGCGGCCGGCAGGTTCAGCCATAGCTGGAAGCCTTCCATGCGGCCGTCTTCCTGCTCGGGCATTTCCGAGTGGACCACGCCTGCGCCTGCCACCATCCACTGCGCGCCGCCGTTCTGCAGCAGCCCCTCGTTGCCGGCGCTGTCGCGATGGCGCATGCGCCCGGCCAGCATGTAGGTGATGGTCTCGAAGCCGCGGTGCGGGTGATCGGGGAAGCCGCCGATGTAGTCGTCCTTGCTGTCGGTGCCGAAGGCATCGAGCATCAGGAACGGGTCCAGCCGGCGCTGCAGGTTCTGCGTCAGCACGCGGGTCAGCTTGACGCCGGCGCCGTCCGAGGTGGCAATGCCCCGCACCACGCGGTCCACGGCGCGCGAGCGTTGCACGGTTTCGGCGGCGGCGGCGGGAACGGTGGCGAAGGTGGTGGCAAGGGTGTCCATGTCTTTCTCCTGTAGGCGGGTTCCGCGCGGCAATGGCCGGGCCGGTTTCCCCGTCGTTTCAGCTACCTCGTCAATTTAGTGTTTTGGCGCGGAAAGAGTAGAGGGTCGCCGGGCAACAGATTGTTCTGCTGGCGTACCGACTGGTGGTCCAGGTTCTTTCGAATTCAGAACGATCCGGGAGGTCGCCGTGTGCCGGCTAATGCACGGCCGAACATGCCGTCCCACTGCCGCCAATTCGCGCAAGATCGGCGCAGGAAGGCCGGAAAAATGCGGGAAGATGACAGGATCGATGAAGATCGCTATAATAGCGCTCTCTTTGTCATCCGTTGAGGTGAGATGCGGGGGTGTCAAAACCTCGTCAGCCCTTGCCAGTCAACGGCCGATGGACCGGCGGCGCGTCGGAAAACTTCAATATTTGCGCTGCCACTGGCCAACCGATCGCAACAACTTTGCGTCGCCGGTTGCGCCGCTTCAGGGACTGCCAATCCAACCCGGCATCCCGTCAATCGGACTTCCCGCCCACGGCGGAGGAATCCACAGACCGTCCGCCGGCAATCGTGCCGGTCATGGCGGCAATGCAATCTGAACCGGGACTGGTGGCGCCCTATCTCCGCACGCACCAGCCCATATTGTTTTCCATCGCCGGGAAGTGGCGTGCTGCGCGCTTTTCGGTTTCGGAAAAGGGGAGAGTATGTCAAAGCAATCGGCACGGGTCTTCGCCTGGGCAGGACTGACGCTGGCCGCGCTGGCTGCACTGGTGGCATGGATCGGCGTCGATGTGATTCGCCAGTACCAGGAGCGCCTGCTCTACGACGTGGCCGACCACCTGCGCCTGGTGGTGCTGTCCATGACGCTGGCGCTGGCCACCGGCATCCCGGCCGGCATCGCGCTGAGCCGCCCGTGCATGCGCCGCTGGGCCGACCGCCTGATGCAGGTTTTCAACGTGGGCAATACCGTGCCGTCGCTGGCGGTGCTGGCGCTGGCCCTGGCCGTGCTCGGCATCGGCGAGCGGCCCGCCATCCTGGCGCTGTGGCTGGCCTCGCTGCTGCCGATCGTGCGCAACACCTACGAAGGCCTGCGCAATGTCTCGCCCACGCTGCTGGAAGCGGCGCGTGGCATCGGCATGACGCCGGTGCAGCGCCTGGTGCGCGTGGAATTGCCCAACGCGCTGCCGGTGATGCTGGCCGGCATCCGCATCGCCCTGGTCATCAACGTGGGCACGGTGCCGCTGTCCTTCCTGATCGGTGCCAACAGCCTGGGCGAGCTGATCTTCCCGGGCATCTACCTGAACAACCAGCCGCTGCTGCTGCTGGGCGCGGCCGCCACGGCGCTGCTGGCGCTGGCCCTGGACGCGCTCTTTGCCGCCGCCGGCCAGCTGTACCTGCGCCGGCGCGGGCTGGCGCGCTGAACATGGGGACCGAAATGGAAAACCAGATGCAATTCATCCGCCGCCGTGCCCGGCGCGTCGCCCTGGTGGTGGCTGCAGTCACCGCTTTTGCGGCGGGGCTGGCGCTGGCCACTGCGCCTGAAGCGCGTGCAGAGGCCACGCCGATCCGCGTGGGCGGCAAGAACTTCACCGAGCAGCTGCTGCTGTCGTCGATGACTTCGAAATACCTGCGCGCCAAGGGCCTCACCACCGAACTGACCGCCGGCCTGGGCAGCACGCTGATGCGCCAGGCGATGGAGAGCAACCAGCTCGACGTGGTGTGGGACTACACCGGCACCGCGCTGATCGTGTTCAACAAGGTCCAGGAAAAACTCGGCGCCAGGGAAAGCTACGAGCGCGTCAAGCAGATGGACGGCGCGCGCGGGCTGGTGTGGCTCGATGCCTCGAACATCAACAACACCTATGCGCTGGCGATGCCAAAGGAACGCGCGGCCAGCGGCGTGACCACGCTGTCGGGCTTTGCCGAGCAGATGCGCCGCGCCGGCTCCGACGCCAGCCACCCGTTCGCGGTCGACATGGAATTCGCTGCGCGCCCGGACGGCCTGGAGCCGCTCAAGGCGCTGTACAAGCTGCCGTTCTCGCGCCGCGACGTGATCCAGCTCGACCCGGGCCTGGTCTACACCGCACTGAAGAACAACCAGGTGGAGCTGGGCCTGGTCTATGCGACCGACGGCCGCGTCAAGGGCTTCGACCTGGTGCTGCTGGAAGACGACCTGCACTTCTTCCCGCCGTACAACGCGGTGCCGGTGGTGCGCAAGCCGGTGCTCGACAAGCATCCGGAACTGGCCGGCCTGCTCAATGCACTCGCTGCCAAGCTCGACAACGAGAGCATGACCGACATGAACTACAAGGTGGACATCGGCCAGCAGCCGGTGGACAAGGTCGCGGAGGACTTCCTGCGCAGCCACGGACTGATCTGAGGGAGGCCGCATGGACTTGTTCTCTTACCTGCAGCACAGCTGGCCCACGCTGCTGAAAATGACCGGCGAGCACCTGGCGCTGGTGGGCTCGGCAGTGGGGCTGGCGATCCTGATCGGGGTGCCACTGGGCATCGTGATCACGCGCTTCCGCGCGCTGGCCACGCCGCTGCTGGCGCTGGCGACGATCGTGCTGACGCTGCCGTCGATCGCGCTGTTCGGGCTGATGATCCCGATCTTCGCGCGCTTCGGCCATGCGCTCGGCTACGTGCCCGCGGTGACGGCGGTGTTCCTGTACTCGCTGCTGCCGATCATGCGCAACACCTACACCGCGCTGGCCAATGTCGACCCCGGCATCCAGGAAGCGGGGCGCGGCATCGGCATGACCGCCTGGCAACGCATGCGGCTGGTGGACCTGCCGCTGGCGGTGCCGGTGATCCTCGGCGGCGTGCGTACCGCCGTGGTGATGAATATCGGGGTTGCCACCATTGCCGCCATCATCGGCGCGGGTGGCCTTGGGGTGCTGATCCTGCAGGCGATCAGCCAGAGCAACATGAGCAAGCTGGCCGTGGGCGCGGTCCTGGTCAGCCTGCTCGCCATCGTGGCGGACGCCTTCCTGCAGTGGTTGCAGCGGGCACTGACGCCAAAGGGAATCCGCATATGATCGAACTCGACCAACTCACCAAGTCCTTCCCGCAGAAAGACGGCACCGAAACGCGCGCCGTCGACACCGTGTCGCTGACGGTGCCGCGCGGCGAGATCTGCGTCTTCCTCGGCCCCTCGGGCTGCGGCAAGACCACCACGCTGAAGATGATCAACCGGCTGATCGAGCCGACCTCGGGCACGGTGCGCATCGAGGGCGAGGATACGCGCGGCCTTGACGGCGTGACCCTGCGCCGCAAGATCGGCTACGTAATTCAGCAGATCGGCCTGTTCCCCAACATGACCATCGAAGAGAACATCATGGTGGTGCCGCGCCTGCTCGGCTGGGACAAGAAGCAATGCCGCGAGCGCGCGCGCGAGCTGATGGCGATGGTGCAGCTCGATCCCAACCGGCTGCTGAAGCGCTATCCGCGCGAGCTCTCCGGCGGGCAGCAGCAGCGCATCGGCGTGATCCGCGCGCTGGCGGCCGACGCGCCGCTGCTGCTGATGGACGAGCCCTTCGGCGCGGTCGACCCGATCAACCGCGAGAGCATCCAGAACGAATTCCTGCAGATGCAGCGCCAGCTCGGCAAGACCGTGATCATGGTCTCTCACGATATCGACGAAGCGATCAAGCTGGCCGACAAGGTGGCGGTGTTCCGCCGCGGCAAGCTGGTGCAGTTCGACCATCCCGACGCGCTGCTGGCGCATCCGGCCGATGAGTTCGTGCAGGCCTTCGTCGGCCATGACAACACCCTCAAGCGACTGCTGCTGGTGCGCGCCGGCGACGCCGCCACCATGCCGCCGAGCTGCCGCCCCGACATGCCGCTGGCCGAAGCGCTGGGCGTGATGGACGATGCCGACGTGCGCCACCTGCCGGTGGTGGACGACGCCCAGGTCGCGCTGGGCTACGTCACGCGCCGCGATGCGCGATCCGGCAAGGGGCAGTGCAGCGACGTGATGCGCCCGTTCGCCGTCACCGCGGCCTTCGACGAGCACCTGCGCATCGTGCTGTCGCGCATGTACCAGCACAACACCAGCTGGCTGCCGGTGATGGGCGCGGACGGCGCCTACCTGGGCGAGGTCACGCAGGAATCGATCGCAGGGTACCTGAGCTCGGGACGTTCGCGCGGGCAGGCCGGGGTGCTGGCCGCCTCCGCTTCCGCGCCGCTGCGGGCGGCGGCCTGAGCCAGCGGCAGGGCGGCGGCATCCGCGCTATGCTAGGTGCATGCTCCGCTATTGCCGCTCGCCCTTGTGCCTGGTCGTCGAAACCCGCTGGCTGATACCGCGCGGGTTTGACGGCTTCACGCCCGGTCCGCTGATCCTGCTGCGCCCCGGCGCCAGCCAGGCGCTGATCGAGCATGAGAAGGTGCATGTGCGCCAGTTCTGGCGCAGCTGGGGCCTGATGGGCGTGCTCTACCTGGCCAGCCGGCGCTGGCGCCTGCGCTATGAAGTGGAGGCCTACCGCGAACAACTGCGGCACAGCCCGCCGGGCGCGGCGCATGGCCTGGCGCGCGTGCTGGCGTGCAAGTACCGGCTCAGGATTTCAGAAGCCGAGGCGTACCGTCTGCTGACGCAAGACCTGCACGGCGATCTCTAATGAAAAACGGCCCGCACCAGTTACTGGTGCGGGCCGTTTCTCTTGTCTGGCGGAAGCGGTGAGATTCGAACTCACGGATGGGTCACCCCATCGGCAGTTTTCAAGACTGCTGCCTTAAACCACTCGGCCACGCTTCCTGGAAGTGCGGGCATTGTAGCGCGAAAGGGCATGGGCCCGGCGCGCTGCCGCCTGCAGACCTGACGGTCAGGCCGCGCATTATACAAGGCTCGCGTGGATCGATGGTGGTCTTGTGTTGCGGCACGCAAGCGCGCGTAAACTTCCTGCCACATCCGCTGCCGCGGATGTCGGCGTCTGTCTGACATTACGGAACCTTCACACGCCGGCATCGCTCATATTGTCGTGCCGGATGGCGCGGTGTGTGCCGCATCCCCGGCTTTCGCCTGGCAACAGAGGAGAACTCAAAATGCGAATCCATAGCAAGAAATGGCTGATCGTTCCGGTGGCTGCAGCGGCTGTGCTGGCCGGTTGTGCCGCTCCGTATGACAGCGGCTACAACACCGGCTACAACGCCCCGCCTCCGGGGTACCAGACTCCCAACACCTCGCAGGCCCCGGCCGGCGCGGTGTACTACGGCCGCGTGGAATCGATTGAACCGATCACCAGTACGCAAGGCAGCTCGGGCCTGCTCGGCACCGTGATCGGCGGTGCGGCCGGCGGCCTGCTGGGCCACCAGATCGGCGGCGGACGCGGGCAGACCGCGGCGACCATCGGCGGTGCCGTGGTCGGCGCCGTGGCCGGCAACCAGATCGAGAAGCGCGCGGGCAGCAACACCCAGACCGCGTACCGCGTCAACGTGCGCCTGGATGATGGCCGCATCGCCACGGTGACCCAGTCGAGCCTGGGCAACCTGCAGGTGGGCATGCGCGCACGCGTGGCCAATGACATGGCAACGCCGTACTGACATGCCAGCCTGACGTTTGCCAGCATGTAAAAGGCCACGCATCGCGTGGCCTTTTTTTGCTACCGGCGTGCGCTCGCGCTCAGTCCTTCAGGAACATCTCCTGCAGGTCGTTGAGGAAGCGCCGGCCCAGCTCGGTGGCGCGGATGGTGGTCAGGTCCGCTTCCAGCAGCCCCTTCTTTTCCGCCTCGGCCAGCTGCTTGCTGATGGTATGCAGCGGCAGCCCGGTGTAGTCGTGGAAGCTCGATGCCGGCACGCCGTCGGTCAGGCGCAGCGCGTTGAGCATGAACTCGAACGGCAGCTCGTCGGCGCCGACATCGCGCGCTTCCTGCACGGCATTGCCGGCCAGCGCCCGCTCCATGTAGGTGGCCGGATGCTTGTGCCGCATCTGGCGCAGTATCCGATGCGGGAACGACAGCTTGCCGTGCGCGCCGGCGCCGATGCCGAGGTAGTCGCCGAAGCGCCAGTAGTTCAGGTTGTGGCGCGCCTCGCGATGCGGCTTTGCGTACGCAGAGGTTTCGTAGTGCCGGTAGCCGGCCTGAGCGGTGCGCGCTTCGATCCAGTCCTGCATCTCGTACGCGCTGTCGTCGTCCGGCAGCGCCGGCGGGAATTTGGCGAAGAGGGTGTTGGGCTCCAGCGTCAGGTGGTACAGCGACAGGTGCGTGGTGCCGTACGACAGCGCGGCTTCCACATCCTGCCGGCATTCATCCAGCGTCTGGCCGGGCAGGGCGTACATCAGGTCCAGGTTGATGTTGTCGAAGCTGGCCTGGGCGATGTCGATCGCCTTGCGCGCCTCGGCACCGCCGTGGATGCGCCCGAGCGCCTGGAGGTGCCGGTCGTTGAAGCTCTGGATGCCGATCGACAGCCGGTTGATGCCGCTGGCGCGGTAGCTGGCGAACTTGTCGGCCTCGAAGGTGCCGGGGTTGGCCTCCATCGTGATCTCGGCGTCGGCATCCAGCGGCAGCAGCGCGCGGATATCCGACAGCAGCCGGTCCATGCCTGCCGCCGACAGCAGGCTGGGCGTGCCGCCGCCGATAAAGACCGTATGCACCGGCCGGCCCCACACCAGCGGCAGCGACTGCTCCAGGTCCGCGCGCAGCGCGTCCAGGTAGATGTCTTCCGGGATCTCGTGGTTGTCGGCGGGTGCGGCGTGCGAGTTGAAATCGCAATACGGGCACTTGCGCACGCACCACGGGATATGCACGTACAGCGACAGCGGCGGCGAGCCGGGCAGGCTGATCTGCCCGGGCTTGAGCCAGAGCTGCTTGCTGTCCACGGGCACGGACGCGGAGACCGGTACGATCGGGATCATCGGGTGGCGCTTTGCGCGGCATCGGCCTGCAGCCGTGCCACCAGCGCGCGCAGCGCCTGGGCCCGGTGGCTGACCGTGTTCTTCTCTTCGGGCGATAGCTCGGCGGCGGTCTTGCCCAGGTGCGGCAGCAGGAAGTGCGGGTCGTAGCCAAAGCCGCCCGCGCCGCGCGGCGCGTCGACGACCTCGCCGTGCCAGAGGCCTTCGGCAATGATCGGGCAGGGGTCTTCGGCATGGCGCACGAACACCAGCACGCAGTAGTAGTGCGCGTGGCGGTTCAGCTTGCCGGCCAGTTGCGAGACCAGGTGCGCATTGTTGGCGGCATCCGACCTGGCCTGCCCGGCCATCTGCGCATAGCGCGCGGAATAGACGCCGGGCGCGCCGTCCAGCGCCTGCACGCAGATGCCGGAATCGTCGGCCAGCGCGGGCAGCCCGGCCAGCCGGCTGGCATGGCGGGCCTTGGCCAGCGCGTTCTCGACGAAGGTGGCAAAGGGCTCTTCGGCCTCGGGAATGCCCAGTTCGCCCTGGGGCACCACGTCAAAGCCGAGCGGGGCCAGCAGCGCGCCGAATTCGCGCAGCTTGCCGGCGTTGTTGGAAGCCAGTACCAGGCGTTGCATCGCGGGTCCCGCTGCTCAGGCCAAGCCGAGCGCTTCGCGCTGGTGCTGCACCAGGCGGGCGATGCCGGCTTCGGCCAGGCGCGTCATGGCGTCCAGGTCGGCGCGGCTGAACGGTGCGCCTTCGGCGGTGCCCTGCACCTCGACAAAGCCGCCGCTGCCGGTCATGACCACGTTCATGTCGGTGTCGCAGCTGCTGTCCTCGGCGTAGTCCAGGTCCAGCACCGGCACGCCGTCGACCATGCCGACCGAGACCGCGGCAACATGGTCGCGGATCGGGCTGGCCGCGATCAGGCCGTCGCGCAGCATGGTCGAAACCGCGTCATGGGCGGCGACAAAGGCGCCCGTAATGGCCGCGGTGCGGGTGCCGCCGTCGGCCTGCAGCACGTCGCAGTCCAGGTGGACGGTGTATTCGCCCAGCGCCGCCAGGTCGAACACCGAGCGCATGGCGCGGCCGATCAGGCGCTGGATTTCCTGGGTGCGGCCGGTCTGCTTGCCGCGCGCGGCCTCGCGGTCAGAGCGGGTATGCGTGGCGCGCGGCAGCATACCGTATTCGGCCGTGACCCAGCCTTCGCCGCTGCCCTTCTTGTGCGGCGGCACCTTGGCCAGCACGCTGGCGGTGCAAAGCACCTTGGTGTCGCCAAAGGCACACAGGACAGAGCCTTCGGCGTGGCGGGTGTAGTGGCGGGTAAGGCTGATGGAACGCAGCGCATCGGCTGCGCGGCCGCTGGGTCGCATGGGATGGTTTGTCCGAATCGGGGAGAGACCGCGATTCTAACGCCGCCAGCCCTTGAGCGCCGCATCGCACGCGGGGAGGGCATTACCGCATCAGGTTGCTGGTCTTGTCGATGGCGGCGCGGATCTCGGCGATCGAGCGCTCGATCTCCTCTTCGGACAGCAGGTCGCTGTCAGTGCCGGTGCGCTCCAGGATCGAGGTGGTGAAGGCGTTCAGCGGCAGGGTGTCGGTCATGACCGAATCCTGCCCCGCCGCATTGCTGTCCAGTTCCCACATCATGGCGATGCCGGTGGTGTTGTCGGCACCTTCGCCGGCGTTCTGCAGCGCCTGCTCGATCAGCGCCGGCACCGCCTGCACCACCGACAGGCGCGACAGCTTGTCCACCAGCGCGGGCTCTTCGAGCGCGCCCCACAGGCCGTCGGAGCAGAGCAGGGCCACGTCGCCCGGCTCCAGCCGCACCGGGCCGCCCAGGTCGATCAGCGGCAGGTTGGGCGAGCCCAGGCAGTTGTAGAGCTTGTTGCGCTCCGGGTGGTTAGCCACGTGCATCGGTAGCACGCGCTCCTGCTGCAGCAGGTTCTCGATCTTGGAGTGGTCGCGCGTGCGCGTCAGCAGCCGGCCCTTGCGCAGCAGGTAATAGCGCGAGTCGCCGGCATGGGCCCAGTAGATCTGGCCCTGCTGCACAAGGCAGCAGACCACCGTGGTGCGCGGCACGTCCGCCATCTGGTTGGCTTCGGCATAGCGGTGGATCTCGCGGTGGGCCAGCATGATGGTGTCCTGCAGGAACTCGGCCGGGTTGCGCACCGTGGGCCGCGCCTGCACCTGGAACTGGCGCGCCAGCGTCTGCAGCGCCTGCTGCGCGGCGACTTCGCCGTGCGCATGGCCGCCCAGGCCGTCGGCCAGCACCATCAGCAGCGCGTCGCGCGTGAAGCAATAGCCCATGCGGTCCTGGTTGACGCGGCGGCCGCCTTTCCTGCTTTCCTGGTAGACAGAGAATCGCATGTTGGCTTTCAGGGAATTCAGTGGACTGGCCGCAAGCGGGGCGCCAGATTTGTGATTCAGTCGACGCTCGCGCCGGGGACGGGTTCGTCACGCCGGCGCAGCAGGGTCAGGAAGCGCGAGGTCGCCGCGGGCCGCTCCGCCGGCGCCAGGGCCGGGGCTTGCGTCTGCGGCGCCAGCGCCTGTTCGCCGAGGGCGTTGGTCTGCTCGCGCAACTCCTTCTGCAGCCGGAACACGCTCTGCGGGCGCTCGGCCGGCGTCAGCCGCAGGCACCATTCGACCAGGTCCACCAGCCCGTTGGTGTAGCTGCTGCGCAGCCGCGCCAGGGCATCGCCCATGCGGTCTTCCTTTTCACGCTGGTTGGCTTCCTGCGGCGGCATGCCGGCCATGCAGGCATAGAGCGTGGCGCCCAGGCTGTAGACATCGGTCCACGGGCCCAGGTCGGAATGCTTGCCATAGAGCTCGGGCGCGGCAAAGCCGGGGGTGTACATCGGCTGGAAGCGGGCCGCTTCCATCGTCAGGGTCTGCCGCGCGGCGCCAAAATCCAGCAGGATCGGGGATTCGTCCTCGCGCAGGTAGATGTTGCCGGGCTTGATGTCCAGGTGCAGCAGCTTGTGGATATGGACCTCGCGCAGGCCGCTCATCAGGTCGTGGAAGACCTTGCGCATGAAATGCTCGCGCAGCACCTTGGGGCCGCCTTGCTGCCGGGCGGCCAGCACGTGCTCCTGCAGCGTCTTGCCGAGCTCGTAGTTCATCACCATGTAGACGGTGGAGTTCTCGCGGAAGAAATTCACCACGCGCACCACGCTGGGATGGGAGATGCGGGCCAGCGAGCGGCCCTCTTCAAAGAAGTACTTCAGGCCCAGCCGGAACGCGGCGGCGTTTTCCTCGGGCACCACGGGGATCAGTTCGCCCGGGTTGCGCCGCGCCAGCGACGACGGCAGGTATTCCTTGATGGCAACCGGTGCGCCGGTATCGTCGGTGGCCAGGTAGACGAAACTGAACCCCCCGCTGGCCAACTTCTTTACAATACGATAGTTGGACAACAGCGTGCCGACGGGCAGCGGTGCACTCTTCGGTTGTGTCGTGCCCTTTGGCTCTGTCATGGGAATAGGGACCTGATTTGCCTCCGGATTGTCCGGGCTAATCGGTCACTTGTAAAGAACACAAATAAGGGCATTGTTGCCCTCCTTTCAACGTATTGAGAGCTCCCCGGAATCCCGTACGGGGCGCTCGAGGCGGGACCCGCCGGTCGCCAGCAGCCCGGGGCCGCCGCCATTCACGAGAACATCCAATGATCCACAGCATGACAGGCTATGGCCTGGCGACGCGCCAGGCGCCATTGACCAACGCGCAAGGCGAGCCCAGCGGGCGCTCCGCGTCCGTTTCGGTGGAATTCCGCACTGTCAATTCGCGTTTCCTCGACCTGTTGTTCCGGGCCCCGGAAGAGTGCCGCGCGTTCGAGCCGGCCCTGCGTGAGATGCTGATGGCGGAGCTGTCGCGCGGCAAGCTGGAGTGCCGCATCAACCTGCAGCGCACCGACACCGGCGGCGCCACCCTGGCCCTCAATGAGGGGCTGCTGGCGCAGATCCGCGCGCTGGAAACCACCGTCGCCGCCACCTTCGCCAGCGCCGGCACCCTGCGCATGGGCGAGATCCTGCGCTGGCCGGGCGTGCTGGTCGAGCCGGAACTGTCGCAGGAGGCACTGCGCGAGGCGGTGCTGGGCGCCGCGCGCGAGGCGCTGGACCAGCTGCTGGAAGCCCGCCGCCGCGAAGGCGACGCGCTCAAGGCGACGCTGATGGAGCGCATCGACGCCATGCTGGCGATCGTCGAGCGCCTGACGCCGACCATCCCGCAGCTGATCGCGCACCACCAGGAAAAGCTGACCGAGCGCCTGCAGGAAGCCTTCAACCTGGCCGCGCCCACCGGCATGCCGTCGATGAGCCGCGACGAGATCGCCGAGCGCATCCGCCAGGAAGCCACCGTCTACGGCATCCGCATCGACATCGCCGAAGAGCTGTCGCGGCTGCAGGCGCACCTGAACGAGACCCGGCATATCCTGAAGAAGGGCGGCCAGGCCGGCAAGCGCCTGGACTTCATGATGCAGGAGCTCAACCGCGAGGCCAACACGCTTGGCTCCAAGGCCGCCGCCAAGGAACTGGCCGATGCCTCGATGGAGCTCAAGCTGCTGATCGAGCAGATGCGCGAACAGGTCCAGAATCTCGAATAAAGACAGCCCCAGGAATCACCAAAGAATCATCATGAGCCCAACGCCTCAATCCGCGCCACACACTGCCATCGATACCGTCTACCCCGGCAACCTCTTCATGGTGGTGGCGCCGTCAGGAGCCGGCAAGTCGACGCTGGTCAACAAGTTGCTGTCGCAGGACCCGGCCATCCGCCTGTCGATCTCGCACACCACACGCGCCCCGCGCCCGGGCGAGCAGGACGGGCGCGAGTACCACTTCGTCACGGTCGACGCGTTCCGCGCCGCGCGCGACCGCGGCGACTTCCTGGAATGGGCCGAGGTCCACGGCAACTACTACGCGACCTCGCGCGTGTGGATCGAGCAGCAGATGGCGCAGGGCAACGACGTGCTGCTGGAAATCGACTGGCAGGGCGCGCAGCAGGTGCACCAGCGCTTTTCCAACGCGGTCGAGATCTTCATCCTGCCGCCGTCGCTGACGGCTCTGGAAGAGCGCCTGAAAAAACGCGGCCAGGACGAGCCCAATGTGATCGTGCGCCGGCTGCTGGCGGCGGGCAGTGAAATGGCCCACGCCTCGGAGTCGGACTACGTCATCATCAATGAGGTCTTCGACGATGCTCTGGAGCAGTTGCGCAACGTGATCAGCGCCACGCGGCTGCGGTTTTCCTCGCAGAAAGCACGGCATACGGAGCTGTTTATCGAGCTGGGCATCCACTGAGCCGATGCCTGCCGATGACAGCCGCGCGGGGCGCCGCCGGCGTTTTCCGCCGCGTGCTGTAAAATAGCAACCCAACGTAAGGTTTTGTCCCAAGGTGGATTTGATATGGCGCGTATTACCGTCGAAGATTGTCTGAAACACATTCCGAATCGCTTCGAGCTCGCGCTGGCGGCCACGTATCGTGCCCGTCAGCTGGTGCAGGGCCACACGCCCAAAGTCGAAGCAAAGGACAAGCCGACCGTGGTGGCACTGCGCGAGATCGCGTCGGGCCAGGTCGGCATCGAGATGCTGAAGAAGGTCCCGACCTGATTGGTCAGGCGGCCCATGGCTTATCCTCGCATCGTGCCAGCACGTATCCAGCCGGATTCCAGGGGCCGCCGCCATGCCTTCGCCGCATTCGCCCTCCAAGCCTCCCTCCCAGCCGTCGCCGACTGCCGTGGCGCCGGCGCTTGGCGATGCGGCCCCGCCTACGGCGCCTAAGCGCACCATTCCGGGCCAGCCCTCCGTGAACGCGCGCACCGGCGCTCCCAATCTTCCCGATCCGCTCGGCGACGATGTCGTCGGCGAGCGTGCCGTCGCGCCCGCGCTGGCGCCGGGCAAGTCCAGGGGCGCGGCGCTGCAGGACGAGCTGGCCGCGATGCAGGATGTGGCGCCGGCGGCTGACAGCCTGTTTATCGACGCAGTGCTGGCGCAGTCATACCGGCACTTCTTCGGCCCGACCTCGCAGCCGGCGGTGCCGCCGCGCCAGCAGGTCATCTCCATCACCCGGCTGATGGAGAAACTCGCGTACCTGAAGGCGCCCGACCTGGCGCGCGTGCGCGAGGCCTTCCAGTTTTCCGACGAAGCCCACCTGGGCCAGTACCGCCAGAGCGGTGAGCCCTACATCACCCATCCGGTGGCGGTGGCCGAGCTGTGCGCGGACTGGAAGCTGGATGTGCAGTCCATCATGGCGGCGCTGCTGCACGACGTGATGGAAGACCAGGGCATCACCAAGAGCGAGCTGGTCGAGAAATTCGGCCCCAAGGTCGCCGAACTGGTCGACGGCCTGACCAAATTGGACAAGCTCGAATTCCAGAGCCGCGAGCAGGCGCAGGCGGAGAGCTTCCGCAAGATGCTGCTGGCGATGGCGCGCGACGTGCGCGTGATCCTGGTGAAGCTGGCCGACCGTACGCACAACATGCGCACGCTCGACTTCGTCCCGCCGGAGAAGCGCCGCCGCATCGCGCTGGAGACCATGGAGATCTATGCGCCGATCGCGCACCGTCTCGGTCTCAACACGATCTACCGCGAGCTGCAGGAGCTGTCCTTCAAGGTCGGCTCGCCGTTCCGCTACGCCACGCTGGAAAAAGCCGTCAAGGCCGCGCGCGGCAACCGCCGCGAGGTGGTCAAGCGTATCCTGGAAGCCGCGCAGAAGGGGCTGGCCGACGCCGGCATCGTGGCCGAACTGTCCGGGCGCGAGAAAACGCTCTACAGCATCTACCGCAAGATGCACGACAAGCAGCTGTCGTTCTCGCAGGTGCTGGACGTATATGGTTTCCGCGTGGTGGTGGAAACGCAGATGCACTGCTACATGGCGATGGGCGCGCTGCATGGGCTGTACAAGCCCATGCCCGGCAAGTTCAAGGACTACATCGCCATCCCCAAGATCAACGGCTACCAGTCGCTGCACACCACGCTGGTGGGTCCGTTCGGCACGCCGGTGGAGTTCCAGATCCGCACGCGCGACATGCACCAGATCGCCGAGGCCGGCGTGGCCGCGCACTGGATGTACAAGCATCAGGCCGATCACGCCAACGATATCCAGCAGCAGGCGCACCAGTGGCTGCAGTCGCTGCTCGATATCCAGAGCCAGACCGGCGATTCGCAGGAATTCCTCGAGCACGTCAAGATCGACCTGTTCCCGGATGCGGTCTACGTGTTCACGCCCAAGGGCCATATCCGCGCGCTGCCGCGCGGCGCCACCGCGCTGGACTTTGCCTACGCGGTGCACAGCGACCTGGGCAACCAGTGCGTCGCGGTCAAGATCAACAACGAGATGTTGCCGCTGCGCACCGAGCTCAAGAGCGGCGATATCGTCGAGGTGGTGACGGCGCCGTACTCCAAGCCCAATCCGGCGTGGCTGTCGTTCGTGCGCACCGGCAAGGCGCGCGCGGCGATCCGCCACTACCTGAAGACCACCAAGCTCGACGAAGCCATCCAGCTTGGCGAGCGCCTGCTGGAACAGTCGGCGCGCCAGCTCGGCTTCGAGCTCAAGGCGGTGCCGCAGTCGGTGTGGGACCGCATGGTGCAGTGGACCGGCAACAAGCAGCGCGAAGACATCTTTGCCGACCTGGCACTGGGCCGGCGCGTGCCGGCGGTGGTGGCCAAGCGCATGGAGATCCTGCTCCAGGAGCTGTCCGGCGATGTCGACAGCGCGCTGCTGGCGGCGGTGCAGACCTTCGCCGGCGAAGAAGCGCCCGCGGTGCCGATCACCGGCGACGAAGGCATGTCGATGATCTTCTCGGCGTGCTGCCGCCCGATCCCGGGCGACTCCATCGTTGGCTACCTGGGCAAGGGCGAAGGGCTGCAGATCCACGTGCAGGACTGCAAGATCGCCAAGCGCCTGCACAGCAAGGATCCGGAGCACTGGATCGACGTGATGTGGGCCAAGAAGACCACGCGCGCCTTCGACGTGTCGATCAAGGTGATGGTGCGCAACGTCAAGGGCATCGTTGCGCGCGTGGCTGCCGACCTGACCGCCGCCGACGCCAACGTCGCGCACGTGGCCATGGAGCAGCAGGACGCCGGCCACCAGGAAGCCACCTATATGCAGTTCATCATCCAGGTGCAGAACCGCCTGCACCTGGCCAACGTGATGCGCGGGCTGCGCCGCAACCCGGACGTCATCCGGATATTCCGCGACCGCAACGACGGCTAGGAGGCCGTTCTAGGACGGCCCTGGCGTCGTTGTGCGGCCTTGCCGTGCTACTTGTACTGTCTGCGGCCGCACGCCTAGCCAGGGCCGCCCTAAAACGGCCTCCACTCCAGGCTATTGTTTCCGCGACGGGTAGCGGACTTCCAGGATATCGATCTGCTCGACCCCGGCCGGCGTGCGCAGCGCCACGGTGTCGCCCTCGCGCGCCTTGATCAGCGCCTTGGCGATCGGCGAGATCCAGCTCACGTGGTTGCTGTCCAGGTCGACTTCATCCATGCCGACGATGGTGATGGTGGTTTCTTCGCCGGCACGATTGGCGTAGGTGACGGTGGCGCCGAAGAAGATCTGGTCGTTGTCGCCCTGCAGCGACGGGTCGACCACTTCCGCCTTGTCGAGGCGGCGCGTCAGGAAGCGGATGCGGCGGTCGATCTCGCGCAGGCGCTTCTTGCCGTAGAGATAGTCGCCATTCTCCGAGCGGTCGCCATTGGAGGCCGCCCACGACACGATCTGCACTACATCGGGCCGGTCGACGTCGATCAGCTGCATCAGCTCATTGCGCAGGCGGTTGTAGCCTTCGGCGGTGATGTAGTTCTTGGTGCCGGGAGGCAGCGGCGTTGCGCCTTCGGGGAGGTCGTCGTCCTCGTCGCCGGACGACTCTTTGACAAATGCCTTGTTCATGTTCCGGATCACTTCTTGGGTCTGTCATTATAGGAAAACGCTACAGGCGAACCTCGCCGGCGGGCATCTGCTGCACCCCTTCCAAAGAAAGATCACAAAAAGGTTGCGAAGGGGCTTCCCAAAAATAAAAACTGGGTTATAATCTTTTTCTCGCGTGCGGCTGTAGCTCAGTTGGATAGAGTACTTGGCTACGAACCAAGGGGTCGTGGGTTCGAATCCTGCCAGCCGCGCCACCTATGCAGAAAGAAAAGGGCTTCCGGAAACGGAAGCCCTTTTTCGTTTCCGTCCTTTCGCCGTCGTGCCGTTCGACTTGCGCGCCGCGGCTACCGTTCCCGCTTTCCGTCTGCGCCCACGCAAACCTGCGATTGCTGCGTCACGCCTTGCGGTCGCGCGTGCGGCCTCCTAGGCTCGAATCAGGCACAACCTCGACCCTGGGAGCTGAGCGCATGGAAAACGCAGAGTGGCGCGTTGAAGAGTACCGCGGCATGGATGTCTATGTCCTGGTATCGCCGCACGGGCAGGACAGCATCGGCCGTTGGGGCTATGAAGTCCGCGTGTCGCAGGAAGGCGCCGACCCGGCCGACGCGGGCGATACCGAGTTGCTTGCCAGCGGCCCGCAGCAGTTCGCCACGCGCCATGCGGCGGAGGTGGCTGCCTTCGGCGCGGGCTATGCCCTGGTGGACCGACTGCTCGGGCCCGCCGAATAAGGGTTGCGCGTCATTGTGGTTGGCGCAACGGCTTATATCATGCCGTGATCTATTGCTATTGACGCGGATCATTCTTGATCCTGCGCGGCACTCCTACGCTGGAAATGAAGCGAGCGAAGTCTCGCTCGCCATTGCAGCAGAAAGGAGTGCCCCCGCCATGCCGGAATATGCAGGCTACAAGATCGTCTATGAAGTGATTGCGGTGCCCAGGTCCAAGTGGGCCATCCTGATCGAGATCATGCGCCGCACCGACGGCCAGATTCTCGCGGGGCGGCACAACCCGTTTCCCAACCAGCCGTTCGACACCAAGCTCGAGGCGCTCGAACACGTCAATCGCTATGTCGAAGCCGTGCTTGCAACGCACGAACCGGACGGCAAAGTCAGGCGCATTGCATGATGGCGCGAGGCACGAGCGAACGATTTCATGCGCACGGCAAAATAGCGCTTGCCATGCGCGGATGAATCGCCCATAATCCGTCTCCTTCAGACGCGGGGTGGAGCAGTTGGCAGCTCGTCGGGCTCATAACCCGAAGGTCGCAGGTTCAAGTCCTGCCCCCGCAACCAACGCCTTATATCAGTATCCAGCGGCATTCGCCGCAGTCCTTCAAGGCGTTGTTCTCAAGGCCGTCCGGCCTGACTCACTCACTGCTCCGATGTCATTCCGCGCAACCCAAAGGCATGCCTTGCAGCGTTCGTGCGCTGGCACCACTAGGTGCGCACCAGTTCCGCCGCACGCCTGAAGGTATCGCGCACCAGCGGCTGGTCTTCACGCTCCGCGGCGTCGGCATGCTCACGCAGCCGCGTGGCCAGCACCGTCAGTGTTCCGTGCGCCTGCGGCCCGCCCGCGGCCTGGCACTTGGTTACCGCTTCGCGCATCACCGCATCGAGCTCGCCGCTGACATCGGCACCATCGAAGGCGCTCACCGAGAGAGCCGAGATGCGTTCCAGGTAGAGATTGACCAGCGCTTCATCGTGTAGCGGTTCGGACATGTCGGCTCCTTGTCGGTGACGGGGATACAGAACCCATTGTAGTGAAGCCGCCGCCTGCACAGGATCAAACGGTAATGATTCTTGTTCGGGTCCCTGCCGCGCTTCCCATACAAAGTGCACCTGCCCGATTCATTCCGACATTTGCCATCATGATGCTGCAGATTCCCGACGTACTGTCCAAGGCCCAGGTGGCGCAAGTCCGGCAGGTCATCGACGCGGCGGCGTGGGCCGACGGCAATGAGACCTCGGGCTACCAGTCGGCGCTGGCCAAGCGCAACCTGCAGTTGCCGGAGGGCTCGCCGGCGGCGCGCCAGGTGGGCGACCTGATCCAGGACGCGCTCGGCAACAACGCGCTGTTCTTCTCGGCGGCGCTGCCGCTGAAGGTCTATCCGCCGCTGTTCAACCGCTATGAGGGCGGGCATACCTTTGCCAACCATGTCGACAACGCGATCCGCTACCTGCGCGGCACCAGCTTCCGTATCCGCTGCGACCTGTCGGCGACGCTGTTCCTGACCGAGCCAGACGAATACGACGGCGGCGAACTGGTGATCGAGGACACCTACGGCCAGCAGCGCGTGAAGCTGCCGGCCGGGCATATGGTGCTGTACCCGGCCACCAGCATCCACCACGTGACGCCGGTCACGCGCGGGGCGCGGGTGTCATCGTTCGTCTGGATCCAGAGCATGGTGCGCGACGATGGCCAGCGCGCGCTGCTGTTCGAGCTGGACGCGCGTATCCGCCAGGTGGCGCAGGAACTCGGCCAGGCGCATGAATCGGTGATCGGCCTGACCGGGGTCTATCACAACCTGCTGCGCCGCTGGGCGGACTCCTGAACTCCGGCGGCGCTGCATCCCGTCAGCCAGCAAGCAGGCGCGGCTATCCGTCGCGCCGTTGCTGCATCTGCAACAGTTCGATCGGAGAGGGCTGGATGCGCCGCCGCGCCGGGCGCAGCGCGCGGTTGGGCCACAGCACGTAGTTGGTGTGCGGATCCAGCGGCTTGCCGAAGTACGAGACCCAGACCTGTACGCCGTGCTCGGTTTCGGCAACGATGGCCGCGACGGCGCGCGCCGCGGCGGAAGGGGACTTGAGCAGTTCCGCCAGGGCTTCGACGCCCTGCACGACATGGTGCTTCACCCCGGCAAACCATGCGTACTGACGCATGGCGGACAACAAACGCTTGGTCATGAACGCGACTCTGGTTGTGTGGAAAGTGCGAATGAGACCCGCACGCTTCCGGTTTGTTCACGTCGGTTTGCGAAATACCAGCATGACAGCGGCGCCATGTCGCTGTGATGGCATGCGCGTGGCATGCGTCACCTGGTATCGCTCCTGTGCGGCCCGCATCACGTGGCGTGCGCCGGCTCAGGTACCAGTGCAGAGAGTACCATTGCCAGCCGGTCCAGGGCAGGATCGATATCCAGCAGGTCGATGGCGCCGAAGCCCAGCAGCAGCCCCGCGCAGGTAGCAGGGGGCGTGGCATAGCAGGGATCGAGCGTGGCAAGTGCCAGGCCGGCCAGGCGCGCAGTCGAGACCAGTGCCTCGGACGCCACCGGCACGCGCAGCCGCGCCGCCAGGTGGAAGCCCGCCATTGCCGGCAGCGGCTCCAGCCACGGCGACAGGTCGCCGTGCAGCCGCGCCAGCAGGCGGGCGCGGCGCTGGGCGTGGCGCGCGTGCGAACGCCGGATATGGCGCAGCAGGTGACCCTCGGACAGGAAGCGCGCCAGCGCCTGCTGGATCAGCGTCGGCGTGTACCAGTCCATCAGGTGCTTGACCTTGCGCGCGGCCGGCATCAGCCAGGGCGGCACCACCAGGTAGCCGCAGCGCAGGTTGGCCACCAGCGTCTTCGAGAACGTGCCGAGGTAGACCACGCGGCCATGCCGGTCCAGCGTCTGCAGTGCGTCCAGCGCCTGGCCGCCGTAGCGGAATTCGCTGTCGTAGTCGTCTTCCAGGATCACCGCGTGGCGGCGTGCCGCCCAGTCCAGCAGCGCCTGGCGCCGCGCCAGGCTCATCGGCACGCCCAGCGGCGACTGGTGCGATGGCGTGACATAGACCAGCGTGGCATCGTTCGGCAGCGCCTCCACCACCAGCCCTTCACCATCGACCGGCACTGGCACCGCCCGTGCGCCCAGCCCCTGGAACAACGAACGCGCCATCGGATAGCCGGGATCCTCCATCGCCACCACGGCGCCGGGCCCGAGCAGCAGCCGGGCCAGCAGGTCGATGCCCTGTTGCGCGCCGCCCGTGACCAGGATGTCGGTCGGCATGCTCTGCACGCCACGCGTGAAGGCGATATGGCGGGCAATGGCCTGGCGCAGCACCATCTCACCGGCCGGATCGGCGACGCCGGGCGGGCGCTGGCGCTCGGCGGCCAGCGCCGCGCGCACGCAGCGCGACCAGGCTTCATGCGGAAAGCGCGTGGTATCGGCCTGCCCCGGCTGGAACCCATAGCGCGCGCCGCCGCCTGAGTCCAGGAACGGCGTCGGCACCGCCATCCAGCGCTGCACGGCAGGCGGCAGCACCGGCGCCGCCGCCATGCGCATGGCCGGGCGGGCCAGCCCCTCGGCCACATAGGTGCCGTCGCCGACGCGCGCGTGCAGCCAGCCTTCGGCCACCAGCCGTTCATACGCCGTGGTCACCGTCTTGCGCGCCACGCCCAGCTGGGTGCCAAGCAGGCGCGTAGGCGGCATGCGTGCGCCGGCCTCGAGCCGGCCGCCCTGGATCGCGTCGCGGATCTGGTGGACGATCTGCGCGGTCAGGTCGCTGGCTTGGTCCAGGGCGAGATGCAGCTCCATAAGGTACGCGTCGGTCAGGATTGGTCTACTGATTCTGCCGGAGATTGGCAGTATGCGGGGCCAATCGATGGGTCTATCTTTCATCCCAACGGGCGCGACACCAGTGCCCGCCGAATCCAACCTGTCAAAGCGGAGATCGATCATGGAAGAACGGATGAACTGGCAAGACGTGGCCCCTGACGCCTACAAGGCAATGATTGGCCTGGAGGTCTATCTGGCACGCTGCTCGCTGGAGACCACGCTCAAGGAACTGGTGAAGATCCGCGCCTCGCAGATCAACGGTTGCGCGTTCTGCCTGGACATGCACATCACCGATGCGCGCAAGCATGGCGAAAGCGAGCGCCGCCTGAACCTGCTGCCGGCCTGGCGTGAAGTGAGCTGGTTCACCCCGCGCGAGCGCGCCGCGCTGGCGTGGACCGAGGCGCTGACGCTGCTGCCGCAAAGCCAGGCGCCGGATGCGGACTACCAGGGCTTGCGAGAGCAATTCTCGGAAAAGGAAATGGCCGACCTGACGCTGCTGATCTCGGCCATCAATGCATGGAACCGCTTCGGCGTCGGTTTCCGTCGCCAGCCGCCTGCGCTCTGAGCCACGGCGCACATCCGCCCGACCCCAGCCTGACCCGCGCCGTGGCCTGCCGATTGACAAGCCGCGGCGCAGTGCATTAGCTTCTGTTGCAGATGCTGCACAAATGGCAACCGCCGGCGGCGCCGGCATTGGGGGCATGGTGGCGACACGTCAGGAGGGCGGGCAAGCCGTGGCCAAGGGTACTGTCGAGGCCCGGCGCGAGCGCGGCAGGGCCGCCCGCCAGCAGGTGCCGCGCGGTGCGCACGAGGCCATCGGCAACGTCGACCGCGACCCCGTCGAACTGCTGGAAATCAGCAGCCAGGGCCGGGTTGAGCGGCTGGTGCCGCTGCGCTACGGCCGCATGATCCAGTCGCCGTTCGCGTTCTACCGCGGCAGCGCCATCCTCCAGGCCCACGACCTGGCCGGCACCGCGGATTCCGGCCTGCATATGCAGATCTGCGGCGACTGCCACCTGGCCAACTTCGGCGGCTTTGCCACGCCCGAGCGCGCGCTGCTGTTCGACCTCAACGATTTCGACGAAACCAGTCCCGGTCCGTGGGAATGGGACCTCAAGCGCCTGTGCGCAAGCTTCGTGGTGGCGGCACGCCACCTGCGGCACAAGTCCGCTGTGGCCGAAGACATGGTGCGCGAGGCGGTGGGCAGCTACCAGCGCCGCATGCTCGCCTATGGCGAAATGGGCATGCTCGACACCTGGTACGACCGCATTACCTTCGAGCGGCTGCTTGAAGAAGACACCTTGCCCGAAGTCCAGAAGCGCATCCGGCGCGGCATGGAGCGCGCCGCCGACCGCACCCACGAGTCGCTGCTGCCCAAGCTGGCCGAGCGCATCGGCGACCGCTGGTCGATACTCGATGCGCCGCCGGCGATCTTCCACGTGCGCGGCGAGCAGACGCTGTTCGGGCCGGGCGACGACTGGCTGGCCGCCAGCGACGCGGACCTGGCGCTGGACCAGGCCTACCAGGACTACCTGTCCACGCTGGCTGCCGACCGGCGCCGGCTGCTCGGCCATTTCACGCGCCATGACCTGGCCTTCAAGGTGGTCGGGGTGGGCAGCGTGGGCAAGCGCTGCCTGGTGCAGCTGCTGGTGGACCAGCATGACAAGCCGCTGTTCCTGCAGGTCAAGGAGGCCACCAGGTCGGTGGTGGCGCGTTACTTCAAGAGCGCGCCGACCGCGCACGAGGGCCGCCGCGTGGTCGAGGGCCAGCGGCTGATGCAGGCCGCGAGCGACCTGTTCCTCGGCTGGACCAAGGGGCCGTTCGGGCGGCACTTCTATCTGCGGCAGCTGCGCGACATGAAGCTGTCGGCACAGATCGAGCTGATGGACGGCGAGCTGCTCGGCCGCTATGCCTCGCTGTGTGGCTGGGTGCTGGCGCGGGCGCACGCCAAGGCCAGCGGACTGGCCGCCGAGGTCAGCGGCTACCTGGGCCGCAGCGACCGCATGGCCGAGGCGATGGTAGGCTATGCCAATGGCTATGCTGACCAGGTCGAGCGCGACTACGATCAGTTTGTCGCCGCGTGCCGTTCGGGGCGCCTCGAGGCGCGCACCGATGCCGACATGGCTGCTGATTTCCGCGTGTAGCCCACGCGCCTTGCCTGGCCAGGAGTCTGCCCATGACAGAAGACACCCTGCTGCAACTGATGACGGAAGTCGAGAAGGAAGACCCCATCGACTACGCCGACCTGCCGTTCGACGACGCCGCGCTGCGCCGGCTGGCGTGCCGGCTGATCGCCGAGCGCTCCAGCGAGATGGAGGCGTCCGGCCTGCCGGTGGAAGCGCTGCTGGCCACGATGTGGGCCTCGACAGCCAAGCTGGTGCTGGAAAACCTGGTGCTGAACGCGCGCTTGCTGAGGCTGCAGGGCCTGCCCGACGACGCCCAGGCGCTGATCGAGCGCATCGCGCGGCAGTCGCGCGGCGGGGCCTGAACGCGCCAGCCTGACTTCCCGGCCCGCACCGCGGGCCATGTGCCGCAATCGTCTCAAGCTGCGGCGGCTCTGCCGTTTCGCTAAAATACGCGTTTTCACCCAGCCGGTCCGCGCTGTGACTGACACGCGGCGGAGGCGGCTGACCAGGAGGATTTCGGTGATCAAGTGGATTATCGTCGCGGGCTACCTCGGTGCCGTGCTGTATGTGCACTTCCGCGGCAAGGTGCGCCTGCGCATCTGGCGCCAGCTGCTGGACCATTCGGCCCTGGTGGCCCCGATCAACTGCTTCATGTATGCGTTCTCGGGCGTGCCCCGCACGCCGTACATCCCGGTCGACAATTTCCCCGACCTGGAAAAGCTGCGCGCCGCCTGGCCCGAGATCCGCGACGAAGGGCTGGCGCTGACCGCGATGCGCAAGATCAAGGCAGCGGACAAGAACGACGACGCCGGCTTCAATTCCTTCTTCAAGTACGGCTGGAAGCGCTTCTATCTGAAGTGGTACGAGGCCCAGCACCCGTCGGCCGAGCAGCTCTGCCCCAAGACCGTGGCGCTGCTGCGCGAGCTGCCCACGGTGAAGGCGGCGATGTTTGCCGAGCTGCCGCCGGGCGGCAAGCTCAACCCGCACCGCGACCCGTTCGCCGGCTCGCTGCGCTACCACCTGGGCCTGGCCACGCCGAACGACGACCGCTGCTTTATCGAGGTCGACGGCGAGCGCCACAGCTGGCGCGACGGTGAGGGCGTGGTCTTCGACGAAACCTACCTGCACTGGGCCGAGAACCGCAGCGATGCCAACCGGCTGATCCTGTTCTGCGATATCGAGCGCCCGATGCGCTACGGCTGGGCTGCGAAGTTCAACCACTGGATGGGCCGCAAGGTCATGACCGCGGCCAGCTCGCCCAATGACGAGCACGACCAGACCGGCATGATCAACCGGCTGTTCCGCTTTGTCTGGCTGGGCGGCCAGTATCGCCGCCGCTTCAAGGCCTGGAACCGCCAGCTTTACTACGTCACCAAGTTCGGCCTGATCGTGCTGGGCGTGGGGCTGATCGTCTTCCTGTAAGAAGCAAAATCCGGCGGTTTGCTCCCCTCTCCCGCCTGCGGGAGAGGGGAGCAAACAATGGGCCCGTTTCTTTTCCTCGCGGAGACCCCGATGCGCACCCGTATTGCAGTGTTGCTGGCCTTCGCTGTCGTTGGCGCGGCCGCTTGCAGCAACACCCCGGCAGAGCGCCCGGGGAGCGCCCAGACAATCGGCAAGCCCAACCCCGCCTCCGTCAACTGCACGCAGCGCGGCGGCAAGCTGCAGATCGTGTCGACCCCGGCCGGCCAGTCCGGCATCTGCATCTTCCCGTCAGGCAAGCAATGCGAGGAGTGGGCGCTGATGCGCGGCGAATGCACGCCGGGCTGAGCCGCCAGGCTTCAATCGCGGCGGCGTTCGTTGGCCAGCGTGGTGTAGTAGTCGCGCTTGGCTTGATACATGCGGCTGTCGGCCAGCTTGACGACCTCATTCAGCCGGTCGCCCTGCAGACAGGTGGCGTGGCCGATGGAAAGGCTCAGGCGTGTGCCCGGGTAGAACTGGTTGTTCAGCTCCACCACCTTGCCGATCTGCTCGACCACCGTGGCGGCGCCGCGCTCGTCGCGCCCGGGCAGCAGGATCATGAACTCGTCGCCGCCGATACGCGCCACGCAGGCCTGCTCGCCCACCGCCTTCTTCAACACCTCGCCGGTGCGGCGCAGCAGCCCGTCACCGTCGGCATGGCCGAACTGGTCGTTGACCACCTTGAGGCCGTTCAGGTCCACCGCCACCACGCTGACCGGCCACGGGCCCTTGCGGCCCAGCCGCGCCAGCTCGTCCTCATAGTAGGCGCGGTTGTAGAGCTTGGTCAGCACGTCGTGCTTGCCCAGGAACTCGACATAGGCTTCTGCCTTCTTGCGCGCCGTGATATCGGTCAGCGACACCAGCACCTGGTCCCAGTCCGCTTCCCGCCCGGGGAATACCGACCACTGCATGAAGACGTCCACGGCGCGGCCATCGAGCGCGTAGTTGATGACTTCGCGCTGCTGCCACAGCTTCTCGTGCCAGAGGTCGATCAGCTGCTCGGCAAAATGGATGCGCATGTCGTCGCGGAACACATCGCCCAGCCGCGACAGCAGGGCCAGCTTGCTGTCCGCGCCGAACATCTGCAGCGTCTGCTGGTTGACGTCGAGCACTCGGATCTCCTGCATGCAGCGTGAGACAAAGTCCGGATGCACGTTGAGGAAGGTGCGGAAGTCGGTGATGCCGGCGCCGCGCACTTCATCGAGCAGCACCTTGACCGCGCTGAAGTCCTCTACCCACAGCGACACCGGCGAATGCTCGAACAGTCCCAGCGCATACTGCTCGCTGCGGCGCAGTTCACGCTCGGTGCGCATGCGCGGGGTGATGTCCCTGATCGACAACAGCACGCGCTCCCAGGTATCTTCGTGGCCCGGCAACACCGTGGCCTCCAGCTGGATATCGAGCCGCTCGCCATCCAGCGCGTAGTTGACGGTCTGGCTGGCGAAGCGATTGCCGCCGTCCCACAACTGGCCGAGCTCCTCGACATGCTGGTCGAGCATGTCGTCGCGGAAGACTGTGTCGAGGTTGGCCACCAGGTCGTCGAGATCGGCTGCTCGGAACAGCTCCAGCGTGCGCCGGTTCACGTCGATCACGCGGATCAGCGCCGAGCACTGCGCCGCTTGCCGCGGGTCCGCGCGCAGGTGGGCGCGCAGGTCGGTGACACCTTCCTTGCGCAGTTGCGCAAAATACTCGCGCACGGCGCTGAAGTCTTCCAGCCACAGCGAGACAGGTGCCAGTTGGAACAGGGTTTGATAGTCGTCCAGGTTGTTGCCGGCAGGGTTGCCGGCACTCCTGCCGACGGACGTTGCCGCGGATGCACTGCTCAAGGCTTTTCTCCTTTTTCTTTTTCCCGTGGTGCACGGCGCCCCGTGGTCGGTCTTCGCCCCCGGAGACCAGCCGGGCCGCCCCTGCGCACCAGCGCATTAGCATAGGCGAGGCGCAGGCAAAAGGGGAGGGATATTGCAGGCAGGCGCCAGGGCTAGCCCGCCAGCCGCTGCACGATGGCGGCCAGCGTGCCCAGCGCCCGCTCGATCTGCGCCGAGCGCGGCGTGCCGCAGTTGACGCGCAGGCAGTGGTCGAAGCGGCCGGCGTTGGAGAACATCACGCCCGGCATCACGCGGATGCCGGCCTGCAGCGCCTGGTCGAACACCGCCTCGGACGATATCTGGGCGGGCAGTTCCACCCACAGGTGCATGCCGCCGCGCGGGGACCCCAGCCGCGTGCCGGCGGGAAAGCTTGCGGCGATGGCCTGCGCGAACCATTCGCGCTGCGCGCACAGCCGGGTGCGCAGCCGGCGCAGGTGGCGGTCGTGCGCGCCGGAAGCCAGGAAGTCGGCGGCCGCCATCTGCGACAGCATCTCGTTGGGCCGCGACAGGCCGAACTTGAGCATTTCCACGCGCGCCTGCCATTTGCCGGCGGCGATCCAGCCCAGGCGCATGCCGGGCGCCAGCACCTTGTGCAGCGAAGCGCAGTGGATCACGTTGCCGCTGCCATCCCAGGCCTTGGCCGCGGCCGGCGGCGCATCGCTGTCGGCGGTGGCCGAGAAGCAGTCGTCCTCGATCAGCGCGATGCCGCGCGCTTCGCACCACTGCACCAGCCGCGCCTTGTGCGCGTCCGGCATGATGCAGCCGAGCGGGTTCTGCAGGTTGGGCACCACCGCCACCGCACGGATGTTGTCGTAGTGCTGCGCGGCCAGCTCCAGCGCCTCCAGCGAGATGCCGGTCTGGGGGCTGCACGGGATCTCCAGCGCGCGCATGCCCAGGCTTTCCAGGATCTGCAGCAGGCCGTAGTAGGTCGGCGATTCCACCGCGATCACGTCGCCCGGCCCCGCCACCGCGCGCAGCGCGAGGTTGAGCGCCTCGGTGCAGCCGTTGGTGATGACGATTTCTTCCGGCGCGAGCTGCACGCGCGCCCGCAACGCCTGGCGCGCCAGCGCGGAGCGCAGCGGCTGGTAGCCCTCGGGCTCGACCGCTTCGCCGAACAGCATCGGATGCCGGCGCAGCGCACGGGTCGCGGCGCTGCGCAGCGCCTCGGTCGGATACAGTGACGGCGCGCAATAGGCGCCGCCCAGGTTGGTATGCACATGCTGGTGCTGGCCCCGCGCCAGCAAGCCGGAAATGCGCTGGTGGATGCCGACATACTGCGCCGGATCAGGCAAGGCCGCGGCCGGCTCGGCCAGCGCCGCCAGCGGCGAACGCAGCGGTGCCGCGACGAAATAACCCGAGCGCGGCCGCGCTTCCAGCAAGCCGTCGCTCTCGAGCTGCCTGCATGCCTGCAGCGCGGTGGACAGGCTCACACTGTGCAGCGCCATCAGCGCGCGCACCGACGGCATGCGGTCACCGGCGGCGAGCGTTCCGGATTCGATGGCGCGGCGGTAGTGGCCGGCAACCTGGCGGTAGAGCGGGGCGGATTCCATTGGGGCCATCGTGGCGCGGTTGGCCGCATCAGTACAGATACAGAAGCGGGGCAACTGTATCGTAACAGGGCTGAATTCGCATGGCTGTTCCGGTCCAGGCGGTTCCGCGGTGTGCCTGCCGCGGCTGAGATCAGGTCGATAGGCTGGAGTCCTGTGCCTGTTACCGGAGTCCTGCCATGCAAAGCGATCTCAACGACACATCAACCGTGGTGCCGCTTCTGGCCGGCCAGTGCCTGCGCCTGCGCGTGGCGGCGGGCACCGTGCTGCATGCCGGCGCGGGTGAACTGGAGCTGGCCGGGCCGCCCCGATGGCTGGCCGAGACCTGCTACGTACCGCGGCGGCACCTGCGCGCGGGCGATACGTGGACCGTGCCCGCGCGCGGCTGGCTGACGCTGTCGGCAAGCCGCGCCGGCGCATTGTCGATCACTGACCCGCCGGGCTGGCTGCCCCGGCTGCAAGCCTGGCTGGCGTTGTCCTGGCGCCGCACCGGCCCGGCCCGCCAGCCCGAATCCCGCCAGATTCCCGACTCCGCGCCCGAAAGCCTATAAAATTGCGCTCCGGCCGGCCTGGCACATTGGTGTGCCCAACCCCCCGGCCGCAGTTCTCGGGTTCCCCATGCTACGTCTAAGTGAAGTCAAACTCCCGCTCGACCATACCGAAAGCGACCTGGACGCCGCCGTGCGCACCAGCGCCGCGCAGATCGGCGTCAAGGGAGACGCCCTGATCGGCTATACCGTGTTCCGCCGTGCCCACGATGCGCGCAAGCGCTCGGATATCAAGCTCACCTACATCATCGATATCGAGGTCGGCGACGAGGCCGCGGCAATCAAACGCATGGCCGGCAAGCCGAACTGGAGCGTGACGCCCGACATGGCGTACCACTTCGTCGCGCGCGCGCAGGCGGGCAGCTCGCATCCGCGCCCGGTGGTGATCGGCATGGGCCCGTGCGGCCTGCTGGCCGGCCTGATCCTGGCGCAGTCGGGCTTCCGCCCGATCATCCTGGAGCGCGGCAAGGAAGTGCGCGAGCGCACCAGGGACACCTTCGGCCTGTGGCGCAAAAGCGTGCTCAATCCGGAATCGAACGTGCAGTTCGGGGAAGGCGGCGCGGGCACGTTCTCGGACGGCAAGCTGTACAGCCAGATCAAGGACCCCAAGCACTATGGCCGCAAGGTGCTCAACGAGTTCGTGCGCGCCGGCGCGCCGGAGGACATCCTGTACAAGGCGCGCCCGCACATCGGTACCTTCCGGCTGGTCAGCATGGTCGAGAAGATGCGCGCCGAGATCATCGAACTGGGCGGCGAGATCCGCTTCGAGACGCGCGTCGACGATATCGACATCGACAACGGCCAGGTGCGCGGCCTGAAGCTGTCCAGCGGCGAATACCTGGAAGCCGACCACGTCATCATGGCGGTCGGCCACAGCGCGCGCGACACCTTCGAGATGCTGCACAGGCGCGGCGTGTTCATGGAGGCCAAGCCGTTCTCGCTGGGTTTCCGCATCGAGCATCCGCAGGGGCTGATCAACCGCAGCCGCTTCGGCAAGTTCGCCGGCAACAAGCTGCTGGGCGCGGCCGATTACAAGGTCGTGCATCACTGCAGCAACGGGCGGTCGGTGTACAGCTTCTGCATGTGCCCGGGCGGCACGGTGGTGGCGGCTGCGTCAGAGCCGGGCCGAGTGGTGACCAACGGCATGAGCCAGTACAAGCGCGCCGAGCGCAACGCCAATGCCGGCATCGTGGTCGGCATCACGCCCGAGGACTATCCCGGCGGCCCGCTCGCCGGCATCGAATTCCAGCGCAAGTGGGAAGAGCGCGCGTTCGAGCTGGGCGGCAGCAACTACTGCGCGCCGGGCCAGCTGGTGGGCGATTTCATCGCGGGACGGCCGTCGACGTCGCTGGGTTCGGTCGAGCCCTCGTACAAGCCCGGCGTGACGCCGACCGACCTGAGCACGTCGCTGCCTGACTACGTGATCGCGGCGATCCGCGAGGGCATTCCCGAGATCGACAAGAAGCTGCCTGGCTTTGCCCTGCATGATGCCGTGCTGACCGGGGTGGAGACGCGCACCTCGTCGCCGCTGCGCATCCGCCGCAACAACGATGACTACCAGAGCATCAATGTGAAGGGCCTGTACCCGGCGGGCGAAGGCGCGGGTTATGCCGGCGGCATCTACTCCGCGGCGATCGACGGCATCGAAGTGGCCGAGGCGGTGGCGCTCAGCATCGTCGGCGGCAAGGCCGCCTAAGCCTGCTGCAGGTAAGCCGCGGCGCCGAGCGCTGCGGTGCGCCCGCTGGCAAAGCACGCCGTCAGCAGGTAGCCGCCGGTGGGTGCCTCCCAGTCCAGCATCTCGCCGGCGCAGAACACGCCCGGCAGCGCGCGCAGCATCAACCCTTCATCCATCGCCTCGAAGCGCACGCCACCGGCGCTGCTGATCACTTCGTCGATGGGCCGCGGGCGCAGCAGCCGCAGCGGCAGCGCCTTGATCGATGCGGCCAGCGTGCCGGCATCGTGCATCGCTTCCTTCGACAGGCATTCGCGCAGCAGTCCGGCCTTGACGCCGGTGAGGCCGAGCCGGCTTTGCAGGTGGCTCGACAGCGAGCGCGCGCCGCGCGGATGCGTTACCTGCGCGCTGACATGTTCGGCGCTATGCGCCGGCAGCAGGTCCAGGTGGATGGTGGCGCCGCCATCGGCCTCGATGCGGTCGCGGATCGGCGCGGACAGCGCGTAGACCAGGCTGCCTTCGATGCCGGTCGCGCTGATGACGAACTCGCCCTGCCGGTAGTGCGCTTGCCCGTCGCGGTCGGTCAGGGCGATGGCTACTGGCTTGACCGGCTCGCCGGCAAAGCGCGCCGCAAACGCTTCGCTCCACGCCACATCGAAGCCGCAGTTGGCAGGCCGCAGCGGCGCAATCTCGACGCCGCGCTCGGCCAGCCGCGGCACCCACGCACCATCCGATCCCAGCCTTGCCCAGCTGGCACCGCCCAGCGCCAGCACCACCGCGCGTGCCTGCACGACCGTTTCACCGTGCGGCGTGGCAAAGCGCAGCGCATGCTGCGCGCCCTCGTCCCAGCCCAGCCAGCGGTGACGCATATGGAACTGCACGCCGGACTCGCGCAGGCGGTGCAGCCACGCGCGCAGCATCGGCGCGGCCTTCATGTCGGTCGGAAAGACGCGGCCGGAACTGCCGACGAAGGTCTCGATGCCAAGCCCGTGCACCCAGTCGCGCAGGGCCTGCGGGCCGAAGCCCGCCAGCATCGGCGCGATCTGTGCGGTGCGGGCGCCATAGCGGCCGAGGAAGGCCGGCTCCGGCTCCGCGTGGGTCAGGTTCATGCCGCCCTTGCCGGCCATCAAAAACTTGCGCCCGACCGACGGCATCGCGTCGTAGACGGCCACGCTGGCACCTTGCGCCGCCAGCACTTCGGCCGCCATCAGGCCGGCCGGACCGCCGCCGATGACGGCAACGTCGACGCTGGCTTGGGAAGGGGAGGAAGTGGCGGAAGAGGGCATCAGGAGGCTCGGCAGGGGGCGGGGTGTTTCCGCCGCGGATTATAGAGCCTGCGGCAGCGCTAGAATGACGCTTTGCCGCGCATCGCCATCATGACCTCCGCCACTCACTCCGCAGACACCGTCATCGCCGCCACCCGCCACTGGCTGGAGCGCGCCGTGATCGGGCTCAACCTGTGCCCGTTCGCCAAGAGCGTGTATGTGAAGGAGCAGGTGCGCTACGCGGTCAGCACCGTCACCGAAGCGCCGGACGTGATGGACGACCTGGAGCGCGAACTGCGCCTGCTGGCAGACGCCGACCCCGACCAGATCGACACCACGCTGCTGATCCTGCCGGATGCCGTGGCCGATTTTCTCGACTTCAACGACCTGCTGTATTTTGCCGAGCGCCTGCTCGGCAGCCTCGGGCTGGAAGGCACGCTGCAGATCGCCAGCTTCCATCCGCAGTACCAGTTTGCCGGGACCGAGCCGGACGATATCGAGAACTACACCAACCGCGCCCCGTATCCGATCCTGCACCTGCTGCGCGAGGACTCCATCGCCCGCGCGGCGGCGGCGTTCCCGGATGCGGCGGATATCTACGAGCGCAACCAGGCCACCATGCGCCGCCTGGGCCACGAGGGCTGGCAGCGCTGGATGGCGGGCGAGGACGAGCCCGGCAAAGGCTGATTACGCAGCCGACACCGGCGCGGTGAAGAAGCGCTCGCGCATCTCTTCCAGCCCCAGTCTTTCCAGCACCTCTTCCAGCCGCTCGGCCGGGCGGCGGCGCGGCAGGTCCTTGTACTGCGCGATGATCAGCTCGTTCTTCATCGAGTGTTCCCAGCCCACCAGCTCGGTCACGCTGACCTGGTAGCCATGCGCCTCCAGCTGCAGGCAGCGCAGCACATTGGTCACCTGGCTGCCGAACTCGCGCGTGTGCAGCGGGTGGCGCCAGATTTCCGTCAGCGGATTACCCGCCAGCAGCTTGCCCTTGTGCTTGCGCAGCACGCTGGCCACCTCGGCCTGGCAGCACGGCACCAGCACGATATGGCGGGCCTGCTTGGCCAGCGCAAAGCGGATCGCGTCGTCGGTCGCGGTATTGCACGCATGCAGCGCGGTGACGACGTCGACGGTGGGCGGCAGCTGCGGCGAGGTGATCGAATCCGCCACCGACAGGTTCAGGAACGACATCCCAGCAAAGCCCAGCCGCGCAGCCAGCGCCTGCGAGGTCTTCACCAGTTCTTCACGGGTTTCGATGCCGAAGATGTGTGAGTCGTCCTGCAGCGCCTTGAAGAACAGGTCGTAGAGGATAAAGCCCAGGTACGACTTGCCGGCGCCGTGGTCCACCAGCGTGACGCGGCCGCGCTCGGCCTTGACCTCCTGCAGCAGCGGTTCGATGAACTGGAACAGGTGGTAGACCTGCTTGAGCTTGCGCCGGCTGTCCTGATTCATCTTGCCGTCGCGCGTCAGGATATGGAGTTCCTTGAGCAGTTCGATGGACTGGCCGGGGCGGATTTCGTGGGTATTTGACATGAGGGGGACTGCGCAGGCTGCGGGACGCGGCGCGTCCCGGAATGCCGACAGTTTACCGAAAAGTCCCGCTTGGTCCCCGAGTGACGCTGGCCTCACCGGTGCGGGGCGCGGTGTGGTTGGCGCTTTCGCATCGCCGGCACGGACTCTCGGCGGGCTCGATCGAGCTTGCGAGCTGCTGTCGGATAAATGGTAAAAGTATTAAAAATGCTGCATTGTTACCGTCACGGGATGCCTGCGTTTCTCCGGGCGTCTGCCGCTCGGCTCCGGCGAAAGCGCGGCAAATGGTCAGAAACCGCCTGCCTTGGCCACCAGCGGCGGCGTGTCGCATCTGGATCAAGGCTGAATTCCGAAATCGGCAATGATCCTGAAACAACATAATTGACACGATTTGTGTCATGAATTCGAAATACGCAAATTTGGCAGACGGGATTGTCGGGATGAGGTGCCGGGCTGGCGGCGCAGGCCCGCGCGGCGGGACGTCCGGCGGCGCGGCGCGCCGCCGGAACAGTGCCCTCTACTGCAGGGAAGCGCATTTCCCGCCAAGAAATGCGAGGACTGAGGAAATGCCGTCGGTGGTGGCGGAGTAAATCATGAACCGCCCTTGCTGGCGGCTTTTAACCAACCCCGTCCTGACCAATTCCTTCAAATGGAATGTTACGGAAGAGGGAGTTAAATCGGAAGATGCGGAGATAATACCTGCCGGTATTCCTTCCGGTCCGGAATCGGCGAGCAGTAAAAATATCCTGAGTCGATTTTCCTGTGCTAACGCCCCCAGTATTTCCACTGCATTCTTTATATCCAGTTCTGCCATTTTTTTGCTTCTTTATTTTATGCCGCGGGCAGCTGGCAGGGGCGGTATGACTGCCCCGGTTCGCCTTGAAGTCCAGCAGGCAGGCCGCATGCGGCCTGCCGCCCGTGGCGCGGCTTGTCATCCGTAAATCAACGCTCAACAGCACCCCATTGCTGGCAATGTGCCGGTTCCGAGAATAGTTCGTATAACCTCCGCCCATTGTGCAGGATTACTTTTTGTTACATTCGGGGGAGTCCCTGGTAGGGTTATTTCAACGCTATTAAAAATATTGAAATTATTCCTCTTCGGCCCTAAGGAACCTTTTGATAGCATGCACGCCGCTGCTGCCGGATAACCGTTCGCATCAGTGTTTTCCTTTACATATGGCTTCCATATAAGGCGCCTTTCATATGGCGCAACCGTTTCTGTGCATTCCCATGGAAGGAGTCGTTATGACATTCGCAAATCTGCGCCGCAAGGCGCGTCAGCAAGGTCAGGGCATGACCGAATACATCATCATCGTGGCACTGATCGCCGTGTCCGCGATCGGCGTCTATGCCATGTTCGGCCAGACCATCCGCAACCAGACCGCGGGCCTCGCCCAGGAAATGGCCGGCAAGAACTCGGCATCCAAGCAGGCCATCAAGCAAGCCGGCAGCGCCGCGGACGATGCCAGCTCCAAGGCCAACCAGGGCAAGGGGCTGAACAACTACAACGTCGGCAACGACACGGGCAAGAACAACTAAGCGGCATCGCCGCCAGTTGCTCGCTGCGCTCCAGCACTCGCGATCCCGGAACATGGGCAAAACAGGTCTTGCGCATCGACGCAGCCGTCCCGGCCAGCGCGGTCAGGCACTCGCCTTCGCGCTGGTGTTCCTCGCCATCGGCGGGCTGGCCCTGTATCTCGCCTTCAACGCGAGCCAGCTGACCAGCGCCAAGACCAAGCTGCAGAACACGGCGGACGCAGCGGCCTATAGCGCCGCGGTGCTGCAGGCGCGCGACTACAACTTTGCCGCCTACGCGAACCGCGCGATGGTGGCCAACCAGGTGGCCGTGGCCCAGGCCGTGAGCCTTAAGTCGTGGATCGACGAGCTGAAGGGCACCTACACGGAAAACACCTGGATCGACACGCTGGTCAAGATCTTCTCCGACGGGCAGTTGCTGTGGACCACGCCCAAGCAACTGGGCAAGGCCGCGATCACGCCGGTGCGATCCGCCCTGAACACGCTGCTGCCGCCGCTGGTGACCGGGCTTGATGACATCATCGCCGCGCTCAGCATGGCGCAGCGCGCCTACCACGCGGGCACCATCGCCGCGGTACCGCTGGTGACCGACGAAGTCGCCAAGCGCAACCAGCCGGATTCGACGGTCAGTTCCGGCTACTTCTTTGGCCCGCGCTATGGCGTTCAGCTGGCCCGCTGGACCAAGTTCACCACCGTGACTGATCCGCAGAATCCCAAGCAGGGTTCGGCCACCGGCAAGGACCGCTTTGCCGACGTCACCACCGACGGCACCACGCTCGACGGCTTTTTGAAGGACCGCGGCTCGCCGCGCTCGCCGACGGCGGTCCCCACTGCCTACAAGGGCTGCAAGGGCGCGGTGGTGGCCATCATGGTGACCGTCGTCACGCATGATGGCGGCACGCATCTGCGCCGCGACAAGAAGGGCTGGGAAGCACTCGATGCCTCGCAGGCCAACGGCACGCTTGCCTGTGTCTGGGCCACGCCGGCCGGCCCGGTCGGGTTTGCGATTCCCACGGTGTCCAGTGTCGGGCGCGGCGGCGCGGCCAATGGCCCGGGCGGGCGCTATTCGGGCCGCTCCGGCTATGGCGGCTACAGCAACTTCGGCGGTTCGCTGCTGAACCCGCTGACGCTGATCGCCGCGCAGATGCAGTACTCGTCGGGCCCGGGCAAGACCCTGCACAACAAGCCCGCGGGGCTGCAGGAGTACGCCGACCTGAGCAACCAGCCCAAGCCTGGCACCGGGCCCGTGGACGATTTCAACCGCGCGCCCTCGATCACGATCGAGGCGCAGCGCCAGGACACTTCAGTCGTCACCAGTTCGCGCGTGCTGCCGGGCGGAGATCGCCTGACGCTGGACGGGCGCATGGCCGGCGGCATGATGCGCGCGCTGGCCAGCGGCAGCGCGTACTTTATCCGCCCGACCGACAGCGGCGGCATGGCGGGTGCGCTGCGCAGCGCGGCGGGGTGGCGGCGCGCCGATTCGCGCATCGAATACCCGAGCCTCTTCAATCCGTACTGGCAGGCATCGCTGACGCAGACCAGCGATCTCGAACGCGTTGCCGCGATCGCGGCACAGGGCAACTGAGGGAGCGGACATGCGCATGCGCAGGCCAGCCAGGCCGAACCGGGCAGCCGGACAGGCAATGATCGAATTCGTGATCGCCGCGATGACGGTGCTCGGCGTGCTGTTTCTCGGCATGGCGATGCTGGGCAAGTTCAGCGACGTGCGCAACAAGGCGCTGATGGCCTCGCGCTATGCCGGCTGGGAGCGCACGGTCTGGACCGTCGACCCGGGCTGGCGCGCGTCGCACGGCAGCTTCGCCAGCAAGGGCGACGAAGAGATCCGCAGCGAATTCGTGCAGCGCGTGCTGGGGCACGACCAGGCCGCGCTGGCGTCGAGCGACCGCACCGCGCGCCGCCTGCCCGGCGGCATGGCGCCGATGTGGAAGGACCATGCCGGCGTCGACATGCTGCGCAACTATGCCGACGTGACCCTGGGCAGCGGCGTCGACGAAACCCCGGCAGCCACGCTCAAGCCGATCACGGCTGCCATGGGTGCGGCCAACGCGGTCAGTGCCGGCTTCGACCTGGCCACGCGCAACCTCTACCGGGCCGAGGTGGGGTTGTCCGTCGCCGGCGACAACGCGGCCCTGCGCGCGCTGTGGCCGGGCTGGACCGGCTTCGGCATGCAGGACCACACCGTGCTGCTGACCAACGCCTGGACGCCCGAGGGGCGCAACGGCACGCTCGCCGTGATCAAGGAAGCGGTGCCCACCAGCAAGGGCGGCGTGATCGACACCGCGCTGACCGTCGGGCTGGCCGCCTTCGGGCCGGAAATCCTGAAACTGGACCTGGGCCGCATCCAGCCCGACGTGGTCCCCGCCGACCGCCTGGGGAGCCGCTGAGATGAAAGCCTGCATGCATGGCGTGCTGATGCGCTGCCTGGCCGCGCTGCTGCCGGCCGCGCTCGCCTGGTCCGCGGCGGCAGCGACCGCGACGGACTGCACGCGGCAGCCGGTTGCGCCTGCCAGGGCGCATGCGGTCGGCACCGACATGGTGGTCAACGGCCTGCCCACGCGGGTGCTGACGATGGAGTTCGCCGGCACCGCCGAAGCGGTCTCGGACGCGTGGCGCCAGTACTGGACGCGCGAAGGCGTGCCGGCGCGCGGGCAGCGGGCCGGCGGCCAGTACGTGCTGAGCGCGATCGACGGGCTTTGCCACTATGTGCTGTCGCTGGAGCCCAGGCCCGCGCCGGGCGGGCATGTGGCGGGCATCTTCTCGGTCAGCAAGCTGGCGCCGGTGGCGTCCGGCACCGGGCTGGGCGACCTGGGCCTGCCGCCCGGCGCCAAGGTCCTGTCGGATGTCCAGAGCACGGACCGCGGCCAGCGCGGGCGCACCCTGGTGGTCCGGCTGCCCGGCAACGCGCAGGCGGCGCGGCAGCGCGCCGCCGAGCGGCTGGCGGCGCAGGGCTGGAGTTCGGTGGTGCAGATGCCCGCGCCCGTGGCCGACGGTTCGGGCCGCATCGAGGGCCTCACGCTGGCCATGCAGCGGCAGCAGGAACGCATGGATGCCACCTTTGTCGACCGCGCCGGCCAGACCGACGCGGTGATCACCGTGGCGCGGCCGGAGTAGCGCGATGGCAATCCGTAGCAGGCGCCAGCGCGGGCAGGCCGCGTTCGAATACATCGTCATCACGCTGCTGGTCGTTGCCGTGCTGGTCGCCGGCGGCGACAACTCGATCATCAGCATGCTGGCCGCGGCGTTCAGGTCCTTCTTTCAGGCATACAGCTTTTCCCTGTCACTTCCCTGACGCACCGCCAGCGGGCGGCGTCTGGCTACTGCAAGCACATTCATGCTGAAGAAAATCAAGATTCATTCAATCATCGGGAATCCCTGGGTCGTCCTCGTCATCGCCGTGCTGGTCGCCGGCCTGCTGACACTGTGGATCTACCACTTCCTGAGCGGGCGCGAAGCGGCACTGAAAGAGCAGCTGGCCGCGCAGCTGAACGAGGGCCGCCGCGTGGCTGTCATGGTGCCGGTGCGCAACGCCGCGCCGGGCACGGTGATCGACGGCAATGGCTTCGCGGCACGGGAGATTCCGGCCGACCTGGTCTACGAAGACATGATCCTGGCGAGCAGCTTCGACAAGGTGGCGAACCTGCGCCTGGTGCGCCAGGTGCGGCAGGGCCAGCCGGTGCGGCGTGCCGACGTTGAAGCGCTGCAGTCGCGCGATTTCTCCGACCTGCTCAAGCCCGGCAAGCGCGCCTTCACCATCGAGGTCGACATGGTCAACTCGACGGCCAAGATGCTCAAGCCTGGCAACCATGTCGACCTGTTCCTGATCAGCTCCACCTCGCCCACTGCGGCAGGCACCGACAAGCAGACCGCGCGGCTGCTGATGTCGGACATGCTGGTGCTGGCCACCGGCCAGGACGTGCGCCCGCGCGACTATGGCGAAGCCATGGCGGCGCAGGCCGCGGAAGGCGCGGAGGGCGTGGACACCAACCCGGATTACGACAGCCTCACGCTGATGGTGTCGCCCGAACAGGCGGCGCGGCTGGCGCTGGCGCAGAAGGTCGGCAGCCTGCGCGCGGTGCTGCGCAATGCGGCCGACAAGACCGCGACCCCGCAGATCGCGGTCAGCGAGCACGCGCTCTTCGCCGGTGGCGACGAAGCGGCCATCGAATACATCGTCGGTGGCCGTTCCGCGGGCGCCAACATGATCTCCAAGCTGCCTACCGCGCAGGACATCGGCAACGCCATTTCTTCGGCGCTGGCCAATGGCGGGTCCATGGGCGGTTCCGCGGGCGGCATCGCCCAGGCCCAGCAGGGCGCCGTTGCCAACGCCGCCAACGCCATGGCGGGCCGGCCGGCCTCGCGTTGAGCGCGGCGGTGCACGACATCGGATTATCCAGAACACCAACTGACGGAACACGCAATGGATGGGTCTTTCGCGCAGCGCGGCGGCATCGCCGGGCGCCTGCAGGCGGTCACGGTACACGGAGCACCGGACGGGAAAACGGGTAAGGGGGCGCGCCATGCGGTGCGCGGGGGTATGGCAGCACTGGCGGCAGCAGCGTTGGCCTCGGGAGCCTGGGCCGCCGAGCCCGTGACCACCGCGGCCCGCACAGGCGCGCAGCCGCCGTCGTACGAGCTGCCGGCGCGCTTTGGTGCGATCGAGCTGTTCAAGGGCGAGGTGCGCGCGCTCGAGGTGCCGGGCACCATCAGGCGCGTGGCCATCGGCAATGGCGCGCTGGTCAGCAGCACCGTGGTCGACGGCCGCCTGCTGCTGCTGGCAGAGGAGATCGGCACCACCAGCCTGATCGTCTGGAACGAGCGCGGCGTGGCGCTGCAGGGCAAGCTGCGCGTGGCGCCGGCCGATACCGCCGACGTGGCCCAGCGCCTGCGGGCGTCGCTGGGCAGCGTGCGCGGCCTGAAGATCGAGGTGGTCGGTCCCAGCGTGGTGCTGTCGGGCATCGTCGATCCGCAGATGGTGCCGCTGATCAAGACCGCCACCTCGGGCCTGGACAGCGTGGTCAACCTGGTGCGCGCCGACGAGGGCGATGCGCTGAAGAAGACCGTGCACTTCAAGGTGCACATCATGGAGATCACCCGGCGCGGCATGGAGAAGCTTGGCATTGCCTGGCAGCAGAGCTTCAACGGCCCGCAGATCGCGTTCGCGGGCAATCCGGTGCACACCGGGCGCTATCGCACGCTGCCGTCCACCGATGCGGCCACCTTCACCGATACCCCGAGCCAGGTGGCCGGCGCCGCCAGCGGCTTCTATCTCGGCATTGCCACGACCATCTTCTCGCGCATCAACCTGGCCATTTCCGATGGCGATGCCTACGTGCTCGCCGCGCCGGAGCTCAACAGCAAGAGCGGCGGGCTGGCCACCTTCCTGGCCGGCGGCGAAGTGCCGATTCCCAAGGCCGGCGCGTTCGGCACCACCGACGTCGACTACAAGCCGTACGGCATCAAGCTCAACATCCGCCCGGCGGTGAACGTCGACAATGTCATCTCGACCACGCTGGAAACCGAGATCAGCCAGATCGACCCGTCGGTATCGTTCGGCGGCTTCCCGGCCTTCCTGACGCGCCGCACCACCTCCGAGACCTCGATCCGCGCGGGCGAAACGCTGGCGATCTCGGGGCTGGTCAATGCCGACGCATCCAAGGCCGTCGACAAGGTGCCGCTGCTGGGCAGCATCCCTATCCTCGGGCGATTGTTCCGTTCCGACGAATTCCGCAACAACAAGAGCGACCTGGTGATCTTTGTCACCCCGGTCGTCTATGACCCGGCCAGCCCGGAGAACGCCGCGCTGCTGCAGCGTGGCGCGGATGTCGATGCCAACTACCGCCACCGCTTCGGCGAGCCAAGCCCGCTGCCCGCTGCGAATGCCGTGCGTGAGCAGGAAGTGATGGAGCAGAAGCGGCCGCCGCTGCCCCCGCCCGGCGTCGATCCGATGAACGGAGGCTGATCCGGCCATGCTCAATATCCGCCTGCAGCAGCGCAATGGCAGCGCCGAGGTGATCCATGTGAAGGGGCCGGGCTGTACCATCGGCAAGGATCCCGGCTGCGACATCGTCCTCAAGGGCCTGCTGATCGGCAAGGTCCACGCCCGCATCGAAGGACACAACGGCGGCTGGTATATCGAGGATCAGGGCGGCATTGCCTCGACGCTGATCAATGGCGACCCGGTCACGCGCTATGGCCCGCTGGCGGCGGCCGACCAGATCGAGATCGGCGGCTTCGTGCTGTCCGTCGTGGCCGAGCCGGGGCGAGCGGGAGCGGGCGTGGCGGCGCAGCCATCGCCGCAGCAGCACCACGCCCAACCACCACAGGATGCCGCGGCGCCTCAACCGGTGGTGCCGGTGCCCATGCCTGTGCCGCCTCCGTCGCCGCCGCGGGAGGCGGTGACCCTGTCGCCATCGCCCCAGGCAAGCGTGCCGGTGCCGCGCGAAGCGGTGCCCGCACCCAGGCCGCCGGCACCTGCGCCGAAGCCAGCGCCGGTGGCCGCCAAACCTGCGCCGGTGGCGCCGCTCGACGAGGCCTTGCGCGCACCCATCAACTCGCCGCGCGGCGTGGAACTGCGCAAGCAGGCGCACCAGCGCCTGATCGCTGCGCTCGACCTGCGCCGCGTCAACGTCGCGCGCATGGCCGAGGACGAGCTATGCGAACTGGTCGGCTCGCTGCTCGACGACATCCTCAAGGAGAGCGTGTTCCGCAGCCAGGAGATCCCGCTGGACGCGCTCAAGCAGAGCGTCTTTGACGAAGTGATCGGGCTGGGTCCGCTCGAAGAGCTGCTGGACGATGACGCGGTCTCGGAAATCATGGTCAACTGCCATGACGAGATCTTTGTCGAGCGCGCCGGCAGGCTGACGCGTTCGCCGGTGATCTTTACCGACGACCGCGCCGTGTTGGGCGCCATCGAGCGCATCGTCGCGCCGCTGGGACGGCGCATCGATGAAAGCTCGCCGATGGTCGATGCGCGCCTGCCCGATGGCTCGCGCGTGAACGCGGTGATCCCGCCGCTCGCCCTCAAGGGGCCGAACATCACCATCCGGAAGTTCTCGCGCAAGAAGCTCAGGGGCGAAGACCTGGTCGGCTTCGGCTCGCTGTCGCCCGAGATGCTGGAGTTCCTGCGCACCGCCGTGGAGCGGCGCGCCAATATCGTGATCTCCGGCGGCACGGGCTCAGGCAAGACCACGCTGCTGAACGTGCTGTCCAGCTTCATCCCGGATGACGAACGCATCGTCACGGTCGAGGATGCGGCCGAGCTGCAGCTGTCGCAGCCCAACCTGGTGTCGCTGGAGGCGCGGCCGCCCAATATGGAAGGCAAGGGCGCGGTGACGATCCGCGACCTGGTCAAGAACTGCCTGCGCATGCGCCCGGACCGCATCGTCGTCGGCGAATGCCGGGGCGGGGAAGCGCTGGACATGCTGCAGGCCATGAATACCGGCCATGACGGCTCGCTGACCACGGCCCACGCCAACTCGCCGCGGGACTGCCTGTCGCGTCTTGAGGTGATGACGCTGATGGCGGGGCTGGACCTGCCGGTGCAGGCCATTCGCGAACAGGTCTGCTCGGCGGTCGACGTGATCGTGCAGCAGACGCGCTTCTCCTGCGGTTCGCGGCGCGTGACGCATATCACCGAGGTCAGCGGCATGGAAACGGGCGTGGTGCAGCTGCAGGACGTGTTCATGTTCCGCGAGGAAGGCTACGGTGCCGACGGCAAGGTCAAGGGGCGCTATGTCGCGACCTCGTATATCCCGGATTTCTACCAGGACCTGATCCGGCGCGGCATCCAGGTCAATACGGGCATCTTCACCGCCCGCGACGAGTAAGGAGGCAATATGAACCTTGCCCTGGTGCTGTGCGGCGCCTTCCTGATGACCGTGCTGATTGCGTGGGCCGTGCTGTCGCAGGGCAAGCGCTGGTTCGTGCGGCATACGCAGACGCTGGCGACCGAGGTCGAGGCCTCGCTGGCCGATCTCTTTATCTTCATCAATATGCGGCAGGTGGCCGGCATCTCGGTGGTGGCGGTGTTCGCGCTGCCGCTGCTGACCTGGCTGGTATCGCAGAACGTGTTCTTCGCGATGCTCAGCATTCCGGTGAGCCTGCTGCTGTCGCGCGCGCTGGTGAAGAAGATGCAGCGCAAGCGCCTGATGGCCATCGAAGACCAGATGCCCGACGCGCTGCTGATGATGTCGAGCGCGCTGCGCGCCGGCGCCAGCTTCCCGATGGCGCTGGAAAGCGTGGTGGCGGAGTCGCGCCCGCCGATCTCGCAGGAGTTCGACCTGCTGATGCGCGAAGTCCGGCTTGGCGTGGACCTGATGGACGCGCTGCGCAATATGGAAAAACGCATTCCAGTGCCCGACTTCCTGATGGTGACCGCGGCCATCACGATCTCGCGCGAGGTGGGCGGCAACCTGGCCGAGACGCTGGAGTCGGTGGCGCGCACGCTGCGCGAGAAGCATCAGATGGAAGGCAAGATCCGCGCGCTGACCGCGCAGGGCAAGATGCAGGGCCTGGTGATGACGGGCTTGCCGCTGTTCCTGATCGTGGTGCTGAACCACATGGAGCCGGTGGCGATGGCACCGCTGTTCAGTTCGCCGATCGGCTGGGGCACGCTGTCCGTGATCGCGGTGATGGAGCTGCTTGGCTACAAGGCGATCAGCAAGATCACCCATATCGATGTCTGACCGGGGCCGACCATGATGCTTGTTGTTGCCTTCGCCCTTGCCGCCGGCCTGGTCGGCGTGCTCGCCGCCACCACCATGGCCATGCGCCGCCTCACCGTGGCCGTTCCCGACGAGGCGCGCGACTACCTCGACCCGTTGCCGCCGTCGCTGCGCGCGGTCTGGCCGGTGGTGCGCTTCTTCGACCACCATCTCGTCTGGATCACGCCGAAGTCGCTGCGCGCCGCGGTGGACGAGCAACTGCGCCTGACGGGCATGTCGTTCCTGATGACGGCGCGCCAGTTCCTGTCGCTGTCGATCGTTTCGGCGCTGGCGTTCTGCCTGCTGGCGGGCATAGCCATGCTGGGGCTGGGCGTGTTCTCGCCGCTGCTGCTGCTTGCCGCCAGCGCGCTGGGCTTCTTCTATCCGCGCATCTGGCTACGCGACGTGCGCAAGCGCAACCTGCTGCAGGTCACGCGCCACCTGCCGGTGTTTCTGGATTTCCTGACACTGAGCGTAGAGGCCGGCCTGAACATCAACGGCGCCCTGCTGCAGGCGGTGGAGAAGGGGCCTGAGGGCCCGCTGCGGCGCGAGTTCGAGCACGTGCTGCGCGACCTGAAGTCGGGCCTGAGCCGCGCCGATGCGCTGCGCCGCATGGATGACCGCCTGCGCGTGAAGGAGGTCACCAATTTCGTCGGTGCCGTGATCCAGGCGGAGCGCATGGGCTCGGGGCTGGCCGCCACGCTGCGCTTCCAGTCGGAGCAGCGGCGCACCGAGCGCTTCCAGCGCGCGGAGAAGCAGGCCATGGAAGCGCCGGTCAAGCTGATCTTTCCGCTGGTGGTGTTTATCTTCCCGGTCACCTTTATCGTGCTTGGCTTCCCGATCGTGATGAAGTTTATGCAGGAAGGGCTGCTGTGAGGCAGGCGCGCCTCTACCTGCGGGCCGGCCACAGCACGCTCGACACCGGCGTGCGCGTGTCGGTGGCGGCCACTGCGCGCGAACGCATGACGGGGCTGCTCAGCCGCGATTCGATGGCACCGGACGAAGCCTTGCTGCTGTCCCCCTGCGGCGCAGTCCACACCTTTGGCATGCGCATGGCGATCGACGTGGTGTTTCTCGACAAGCGGCAGCGCGTGCTGGCGGTGCACCCGTGCGTGGGACGCCTGCGCGTGCGTGCCCACTGGCGCGCGCGCCAGACGCTTGAGCTCGGCGCGGGGCGCGCGGCGGCATTGGGGATTGCGCCGGGCCAGAACCTGGAACTGCGGGAGGAGGGGCCATGACGCACCAGCAAAAGCACGCGGCGCGGCGCGGGGCACGGGGACAGTCCGCGGTGGAATTCCTGATCATCGCGCCGGCGCTGCTGCTGCTGTGCCTGGGCGTGATCCAGTTCGGGCTGCTGTACCAGGCCAAGGCCACGCTAGACCACGCCGCCTTGCAGGCCGCGCGCGAAGGCGCCGTCGACCACGGCCGGCTGGCCAGCATGCGCAAGGGGCTGGCGCTGGGGCTGACGCCGCTGTTCGTGCGCTCCGCCGACCGTACCGCGCATGCCACCGGCTATGCCAAGGCCCAGTTCGAGGCCCGCACCCAGGCCAGGATCGACGTGCTGAACCCGACGCCGGCGGCGCTGCAGGATTTCGGGCGAAGCGGCTACTACGCCGGCAAGACCACGCGGGAGATCCCCAACGACAGCCTGATGTACCGCGCCACCAGCGCGGGGCCGTCCTCTGGCGTCAATATCCAGGACGCCAACCTGCTGAAGATCCGGGTCACGTACTGCTACGAAATGTTCGTGCCGTTTGCCGACCGCACCATCTACTCGCTGGTCAACGGCATCCGGAATTTTGTTGCGACCGGTTCGTACCGCGGCATGGAGGTCCCGACCACGCCCAATTTCTGCACCGGACGGGCCACGCTGGCGTCGGAATGGCGCATCCCGCTCGAGTCCGAGGCGATCGTGCGGATGCAATCGCCGTATCGCGGCAACTGACGCATCCGCAGTCGCCGTTTTTGTAAGTATTTGTGAAAATTTGCCGGGATAAGCCCGAAGACACCGATGCCAGAATCGACAAGGTCGACAAAATTGCCGAAGCGGGGTTGTTTGGCGTTGCTGTTGTTGTGTAACCTCGGGTTCGTGCCGCAACCGGCGCTGGCGGCGATGGAGGTTTCTCGCTCCGAAGGCGTGCAGATCATCACCACGCGGCGTGCGCCGCCGGCGGTGAGCGGCGCCGTGCCGGCGTCGGCAGCGCGGGCTCCGGCGGCTTCCGCGCCCCAGGCAGCGGCACCGTCCGCACGCGGCAACGCGCCCGACCTGGCGCAGGCCGCCGTCGCGGGGGCCGCGCAGGCGGCGATTCCGAGCGTGGCGGCCAGCGATGAGCGCGAGCTGGTCAAGCGTGCGCTGGCCGAAGAGCAGCGCGGCATGAACGAGGCGATCGCGAACTACGCGCGCGCCAGCAAGGCCGGAGCCAGCCCGGAAACACTGGCGCCGCTGGAGCGCGAAGTCCGCGTGCGGCTGCAGAAGATCGACATGCTGATGCGCGCCCCGCATTGAGGCGCGTACCGGACAGGCCGGCATCACAAAAAGAAGAAGGGGAAGTACCTTGAAGGGAATGACGTTTGGACTGACGACCCGCAAGGCCGCCATTGGCCTGGGCGTCGTGGCCCTGCTGGCCTTGGCGGGCTGCAAGAAGAAGCCTGCTGACAGCGCCGCTGCGCAAGGCGATGCGCAGCCCGCGCCTGCAGCGGTATCGGCGCAGCCCGTGGCATCGGCGCCGGCAATGCCCGCGCAAACCAACGTTGCCGGGCTGTGGTCGGGCGCGTTCGTGGTCAACCGCGACAAGGAAGACCGCTCGTGGTATCCGCTGCTCAATGAGATTCCGGACCATGCCGGCTTTATGCGCAACGGCAGCCGGCAGGAGCTGGTGATTGCGCTGGCGCAGGCCTCGTCCGTCGACGTGCTGCGCTTCCGCGGCCTGTCCGATGCCGGGGCGCGCAGCAATGCGCGCCATGCCCGCGTCGAAGCCTCGGCCGGCGGCACGCAAGGCCCCTGGACCGTGATCTACGATGCGGACCTGCCGGGGCAGGACGGCTACGATACCCGCGTGCCGCTGGCCCAGCCCGTCAAGGCCGGGGCCCTGCGCCTGACGCTTACCGGCAACCGCTGGCCGGGCGACCAGGACGAGGGCCAGATCGGCCTGCAGCAGTTCATGGCCTACGGCAAGCCCGAGGCCGCGGCCGACAAGGTGCGCCAGGTGGGCGGCATCTACCAGTTTCCGGTGGAATTCGGTTCGTCCGGCTACGTGCTGCTGCACCAGGACGGCGCCGCGGTGGAAGGCTGTTACGTGGAAGGCGACTACAGCAACAAGCAGATGAAGATCACGCAGGTGCTGGGAACGATTTCCGGCGGGCTGGAAAACGGCGCCCTGCTGGCCTTCCGGCGCACCACCGAGGGCGCGCCTGAGAAGGGCGCCATGGCCTTCAGCCCCGACGGCAGCCATGCCTACGCGGCGCTGGTGAAGGGCGATGCCCGCACCTTCGACAGCGTGCGCGAGGCCGGCGGCTGGCGCCTGGCGGACAAGGCGCCGCCGTGCTTCCCGAAGGCCGAGGCCGCCCCCGATCCCATCGGCCAGGCGCTGGAAGGCGCGGGCCGCGTGCAGCTCTACGGCGTCAACTTCGAAACCGATTCCGACGTGCTGAGCGCGGCGGCCCGGCCGCTGCTGGACCGTGCCGCCAAGGCGGTGCTGGCGCACCCCGACTGGCGCCTGCGCGTCGAGGGGCATACCGACAGCACCGGCGGCGACGCGCGCAACCAGCCGCTGTCCGAGCGCCGCGCCGCCGCCGTCAGGCGCTATCTGGAAAGCGCCGGCGTGCCCGCCGACCGGCTCGATGCCAAGGGCTATGGCGCCACCCATCCGCTGATGCCCAACGACACGCCGTTCGGCCGCGCGCAGAACCGCCGCGTGGAGCTGGCCAAGCAGTGATGCCTGCGCTCGTGGCCGCGCCGGCGCGCGGTGTGGTGGCGGCAATGCTGGTGGCGGGCGCGGTGCCGGCCGGCGCCGAGATCGTGATGCATGCCGACCGCGGCAGCGGCGTGACCTTCCTCACGTCGCGCAGCGCCGCGCCGGCACGGCTGGCGTCCACCGCGGCGCCCGCGGCATTGCCAGCGCGGGCGTTTATCGGGCTGCCAACGCTGGCGGCGGCAAAGGCCGCGGTCGTCAGCGCCAAGTCCCCACCCTCTGAGCTGGTTGCCCTCGCGCACCGCGCGGCGCAGGCCGCGGCGGTGGACCCGCATCTGCTGATGGCCATGGTGGAGGTGGAGTCGGGCTGGAACCCGCAAGCCACCTCCGACAAGGGCGCCATCGGCCTGACGCAGCTGATGCCGGCCACGGCTCGCATGCTGGGCGTGACAGATGCCTATGATCCGGCCCAGAACCTGCAGGCCGGTGCGTCCTACCTGGGCGGCCTGCTGTCGCGCTTCAACGGCGACACCAGCCTGGCCCTGGCCGCCTACAACGCGGGCGAAGGCGCGGTGCTGCGCCACGGGTCGCGCATCCCTCCGTTTGCCGAGACCCAGGCCTACGTGCCGCAGGTGCTGGGCCGCTATGCGCGCTTGCGCGGCGGCCAGGACGGCAGCGCCGCGGCGCCCTTGCGCCAGCCGGCGTCGCCGGCGCAGCACGGCGGCCTTGCCATTGTCTCGTATCAGAACCCCCCGCCTCCGCGGTGAAGAAAAAGGAGAAGTCATGATGTCGTACTGGATTCCGCGTGCCTGCCTGCCGGTCATGCTGGCGCTGGCCGTTGCCGGCTGTGGCAAGGAAGAAGGGCGTTCCGTAGCGGCCAGCGATGCCTTGCCGAAGGCCTGCCAGGAAGCCGAGGCCGCGCAGCGCGCCTGCACCGAGAACATGGCGGCCAAGCTCGACAAATCGGGGCAGGCCGCGGCCGCCCAGACCCTGCGCGACGGGCTGCCCGGCGAGCTGGAATCGATCCGCACGCGCTGGGCCGGCGTCTCCGACAAGGATGGCCTGGCGCAGTCCTGTGCGACGGTGCGCGACAGCTTCCGCGACATGCCGCAATGCAAGGACTGACTGCCGGTGCTTTGCTGAACTGACCAATGGAGAGGCGACAGATGCCGAAGAATTCCGACCGCGCTAGCGCGCGGCAATCCCTGGACCGCCGCACGGCGCTTGGCGCAAGCGTGGCCTTCGCTGCGCTGCTGCTGCCGGCAGCCGCAGCGGCCGGCGTTTGCGATGCGCCGTGGATGCATGACGGCGGCGAGATCCGCATGACCATGCAGGGCGGTGCGCCGGGCACGGCGACCATGTCCGTGTCCGGCGTGCGCAAGTCGGGCAAGGGCCAGTGCAATGCCAATATCAGCGTCGTGTCGAATGTGGCCGCGGCCGGCTCGGGCAACGAGACGCGGCTGGACTACACCATGGCGGTGATCGAAGACCGCCTGACCATCTCGCGCGGCGGCGCGCCGGGCAAGGTCGAGGGCAAGAGCGCCGCCGGCACGGCATCGGGCATGCTCGACAGCAGCGCGGTCGGGACCCTGGCCTATGGCGGCGTCATTGAAGCGGAAGGACAGCGGCTGCCGGGCGAATCGCAGACGGTGCGCATGGACCTGCAGATGACCGCCGCCGGCCAGAGCGCCGGCCAGGCCAGGATCCCGTCCGCCAAGGTCACCATCGGCGGCAAGGTCGTCGGCAAGCGCGCGACCATCCCCACCCGCCTCGGCCAGAAATCCTGCTGGCCGGTCCGCTACGAGCGCAGCACGACCATGGCGCCGGTCACGGTGGCGGGCCACACCGTGTCGGTGCCGCCGGCGAGCGCCAGCGTTACGGACTGGTACTGCCCCGACATGGGCCTGGTCATGAAGCAGGAGGTCGTGCAGAACGGCCAGACCGGCACCATCGAGGTGGTCTCGGTCAAATAGCCCGGACATCGTCCGGATCGTCCCCCAGGCTTCTCCACGAAGGCGATGGCAGCCCGGCCGACGCGGCAAGGTGTGCGCTAAAGTTCTCCGCGCTGCTGCCGTTGGTTTATGGATCGATAACAAGCGGAGCGCCGGCACCCGCCGCGCGGCTGCACAAGACGATTCAGGGGACGCATGACGCATGAGTCGGGTTTGCGCCTGGAGCTTGCCGAGCCAGGCGAGCAGGTGCATGCGCGCTACACGCCGCAGCCAGGCAGGCTGCCGCCGGACCAGGCCAGCCTGCGCCAATGCCTGGACAGCCTGGGCTGGGCCGGGGCGCGGCTGGATGCGCGCGCGGTGGCGCAGTTCCTGGCGCAATGCCAGCGCGCCGAGCATGAGATCGATGCCACCATCGGTGCGCTGATCGACGGCGCGTTCGAGCTCGACATCACCGCCGACGGCCTGGCCGTGCGGCTGACGCTGCTGCCAGCCGAAGGCGGCCGTCCGGTCGGCGCGGAGGACATCCGCTGCGCCGCGGCGGCGCGCGGCGTGGTGGCGCCGATCCAGACCCTGGCACTGGACGCCGCGCTGGCCGAAGGCCGTTGCGAGCTGCGCACCATTGCCGCCGGCGTCGCGCCGCGCCAGGGTGAGCCGGCGCGCTTCATCAACCTGCTCGAACCGCGCAAGCCGGCGCAGCCTGACGACGAGGCCGGCAAGGTCGACCTGCGCGACCTGGGCAACCTGCTGCTGGTCAGCCCCGGCACGCCGCTGATGCGGCGCGTTCCGGCGGTGCGCGGCAATGACGGCGTCGACGTATTTGGCAAGCCCGTCGCCGCCGATCCGGTCGATGACCCGCCCTTTGCCGAAGGCCTGACCGGCGCTGCCGCCGATGCCGACGATGCGGAGCTGCTGCGCGCGGTGATCGCAGGATCGCCGGTGGTGGGCGTGCACGGCATCTCGGTCAGCCCCGTGGTGCAGGTGGAATCGGTCGACCTGCACTCAGGCAACGTGGCGTTCGACGGCACGCTGCGCGTGTCGGGCGACATCCGCACCGGCATGTCGGTCAACGTCAGCGGCGACGTGGTGGTCGAGGGCACCATCGAAGCCGCCAATGTCGAGGCCGGCGGCAATGTCATCGTCAAGGGCGGCATCATCGGCAAGGCCGACACCGGCCGCACCGAAGGCGGCATCAGCCGCGCCAGCGTGCGCTGCAAGGGCGCGGTGAAGGCGCGCTTTATCGAAAACGCCGTGGTCGAGGCCGGCACCGAGGTCAACGTCGAAAGCGGCATCCGGCAGAGCGATGTTGCTGCCGGCGAGCGCATCGTGGTGGGCGGCACCGGCGCGCAGGGCAGCATCAGCGGCGGCCGCAGCCGTGCCTTGCTGGCGGTGCGCGCCGCGGTGCTGGGCGCACCGGCCGGCACCGCCACCAGCATCCAGGTCGGCCTGAATCCATTTGCCGACGCACAGCGCGCCGCGCTGGAAGCCGAGCGCCGCGGCATGCTGGCAGAGCAGAACAAGGTCAAACAGCTGGTGGATTTCTTTGCCAAGCATCCCGAGAAGGCCGTTGGCGACCTGCGCGAGAAGGCGCGCGCGACACTGTTCAAGCTGTCGCGTGACCTGTTCGAGCTGGAGGCACGCTTGACCGAACTGGGGCAGCAGATGCAGCCGGCCGCCGAGGCCGTGATCGACGCCGCGCGCCGCATCCATGGCGGCGTCACGCTGCAGGTAGGCAGCCGCGTGCTCAAAGTGATGGAAGACAAGCCTGGCGGCCAGATCCGCCTGGTCGACGACCGCATCGCCGTCAACTGAACGCGCGCTGTTATCCGCGGGGATTTGTACTATGCTGCAGTTATGTCCTGGGGTGCCGCAGGATGGGCGAGAGAGCTAGAGTCGGGCAGTGAATGAAGAAGCGGATCAGCACTCTGCGGAAGCGTTACACGGAACCAACTCACGTGGCACTGGAATAACCGGAAGGCCAGCCAGCAAGGCTGGCCTTTCTGCTTTCCGTGACGGCTGCCAGGCGAACTACACTGAAGGTGCAACCATTACCCAAAGGAGGTTGCTATGGCCGCGACCTTGATTACCGCGCTGGTCCTGATCGCCCTCGTTGCGTGCGCCGCATTTGCCATCTGGATGTTGCGGGAAAAGAACCCGACGCTGCTGCAGCAGCAGGAGCAGTCAGTGCGCACATGGTTTGATCACATGATCCATCGCCACTGACGCCTGGCGATTGGCTTTCGTGCAGCCCGCCGCAACGGCGGGCTTTTTCATGGGCTGGGGTTTATGCCGCCCGCAAACGCAGTTCATGCAAGCCGCTGCGCTCCACCCGGGTGCCGAGTGCCCGTCCCTCGTCTTCAAACATGGCCTGCAGCCACGCCATATCCACTTCGCGCGCGTAGGCCAGACGGAAATGGCTGCGCCGCAACGGCACCAGCCGCAGGTCGGCGCTGCCGCCGGCATCGAAGCTGACAAAGGCCATCAGCGCCAGGTCCGGCCGATATTCGTCGTAGCCACCGATGCCTTCGTAGTCGTTGATGAAATCGCCGCAGCCGTACAGGATCGGCTTGCCGGCATGCAGCTCAATCCCGAGCGGATGATGCGAGGAATGCCCGTGCACGATGTCGATTTCGCCGCCCTCTACCAGCGCGCGGGCGAAGGAGCGTTGCGCGGGGTCGATGTGGTAGCCCCAGTTCGGGCCCCAGTGGATCGATACCACCACGATGTCGCCGGCACGCCTGAACTTGCGCACCTGCGCGGCAATGCGTTCGCGCGATGCCACCGACCAGTCTTCCAGCAGGTTCACGCCGGAATGTCCGGCGCTGGCGCGCCAGGCCGCGGGGGTGCCGGCATTTTCCATGGCAAGGGCCAGCACCAGCACGCGGCCGCCGCCGGGCCGCGGCAGCAGTGCGGCGTGCGCCGCGCTTGCCTCGTCGGGGCCGGCGCCGGCATGCGCGATATGCGCGCCGTCCAGCGCTGCCAGCGTATCCGTCAGGCCCGCGCGTCCCCAGTCCATCACATGGTTGTTGGCCAGCACCGCGCAGTCGATGCCGGCGGCCTGCAGGCAGGCGACATTGCCCGGATGCATGCGATAGTGCACCGCCTTGCCGGGCCAGACATCGTCGCTGGTGGTGATGGCGGTTTCCAGGTTGACGATGCGCGGCCGCGCAGCGCGGCTTTCCAGCTCCGCCAGGGCATCGCCCCAGGGGTATTCCGGCGCGGCGGGGCGTGCGATCGGGCCGGCCTTATGCTCGGCCAGGCGCACGTAGTCGAGCGCTGAATGTACATACGATTCATGCAGCAGCGGCTGGCTCGGATGCGCGAGGATCTGGTCGATGCCGCGCCCGGTCATCACGTCGCCGCACAGGAACAGGGGAGGGTGGCTGGCTGTGTTCATGGTGCGGACGGACGGCGCGAGGGCGCCGTCCCGGCTGTTCATTCATGATAGGCCGGCAGGGTGGCGGGGCGGCATGAACGCGTTGCGGCACTTGCCATGGGGATTGTGCGCGTGGGGCCAGAGCCCCATTTACATTCAAGCGGTGACTGCCTTAAATGATCTAGTCATCGGTCCTCGTGGCCATTTCCCTGCACCCAGACGCCGCGCGCCGTCCGATGTTTCCAACCAGCATCGGGAGGCACACTATGGCCCAGCCATCGCAGGAACACATTGAGGCACTCAAGGCGCAGTTGCGCGGGCGCCTGCTGCAGCCGGACGACAGCGGCTACGACGAAGCGCGCCGCATCTGGAACGCGATGATCGACCGCCGTCCGCCACTGATCGTGCAGGCCGCGGGTGCTGCCGACGTGATCGCCGCGGTCAACTTCGCGCGCGACCATGGCGTGCTGCTGTCGATACGCGGCGGCGGCCACAATATCGGCGGGCTGGCGATCTGCGAGGACGGCATGGTGCTGGATCTGTCGCAGATGAAATCCGTGCGCATCGATCCCCACGCGCAACGCGGCTATGTGGAGCCCGGCGCCACGCTGCGCGATTTCGACCATGAGGCGCAGGCCTTTGGCCTCGCCACGCCACTGGGCATCAACTCCACCACCGGCGTGGCCGGGCTGACGCTCGGCGGCGGCTTCGGCTGGCTCAGCCGCAAGTTCGGTACCACCGTCGACAACCTGGTATCGGCACAGGTCGTGACCGCCGACGGCAAGCTGGTGCGCGCCAGCGCCGACGAGAACGCCGACCTGTTCTGGGCGCTGCGCGGCGGCGGCGGCAACTTCGGCGTGGTGACGATGTTCGAGTTCCGGCTGCACCTGGTCGGCCCCGAGATCTATGGCGGGCTGATCGTCTATCCGCTGGAACAGGCCGCCGCGGTGTTGCCGGCCTACCGTGAACTGTTCAAGTCGATGCCTGACGAGCTGACCGTCTGGGTAGTGCTGCGCCAGGCGCCGCCGCTGCCGTTCCTGCCGCCCGAGACGCACGGCAAGCCGGTCGCGGCACTGGCGATCTGCTATATCGGCCCGCCTGACAAAGGCCCCGAACTGGTCGAGCCGTTGCGCAAGCTCGGCACGCCCTATGGCGAGCATCTCGGCCCGATGCCGCTCACGGCATGGCAGCAGGCCTTCGATCCGTTGCTGACACCGGGCGCTCGCAACTACTGGAAATCGCACAACTTCGCCGGGTTGGACGACGGCCTGATCACGATGCTGATCGAACAGATCGGCAAGCTGCCCTCGCCGCAATGCGAGGTCTTTATCGGCGCCATGGGCGGGCAGACCAACCGCGTCGCGCCCGATGCGACCGCCTATGCCAGCCGCGATGCCAACTTCATCATGAACCTGCACGGGCGCTGGGACGCGCCCGCTGACGACGACAAGTGCATCAGCTGGGCCCGTGAAGTGTTCCGCGCGGCAGCGCCCTTCGCGCTGGGCAGCGTCTATGTGAACTTCCTGACGCAGGAAGAAACCGACCGCATCGGCGCGGCCTACGGGCCCAACTACGACCGGCTGGTCGAGGTGAAGCGGCGCTATGACCCGGGCAACCTGTTCCGCCACAACCACAACATCAATCCGGCGGCGTAACTGGCGTAATCTGCAGGGACAGGCAGGAAGGCGGGGCAGGGCGGGTGGCCTGCCCCGCTTTCACGCGGCTGCAATACCGGCATGCGAGTATCGGCGCGACCGCGTTGTATCCACAGGGAGAGCAGATCAGATGAGACCGGGCGAAGCAGAGTTGGTGCGGCGCATCCACAACGAGGTGGCCGACTACTACGACGAAGAGATCGAACTGGAACTGGACGACCGCGAAGCCAGCGAGGCCTTCGGCGATCCGGTGCACCTGGACGACGAGGCCGAGCAGGACAGCCGCCGCCACTATTTCCGCGAGCTGTTCCGCCTGCAGGGCGAACTGGTGCGGCTGCAGAGCTGGGTGGCAGCCACCGGACACAAGATCGTCATCATCTTCGAAGGACGCGACGCCGCCGGCAAGGGCGGCGTGATCAAGCGCATCACGCAGCGCCTGAACCCGCGCGTCTGCCGCGTGGCGGCGCTGCCAGCGCCCAACAACCGCGAACGCACCCAGTGGTACTTCCAGCGCTACGTGGCACACTTGCCCGCCGCCGGCGAGATCGTGCTGTTCGACCGCAGCTGGTACAACCGCGCCGGCGTCGAGCGCGTGATGGGCTTCTGCTCCGACGACCAGTACGAGGAGTTCTTCCGCTCAGTGCCCGAGTTCGAAAGGATGCTGGTGCGCTCCGGCATCCAGGTGATCAAGTACTGGTTCTCGATCACGCACGACGAACAGCGCCTGCGCTTCCTCAGCCGCATCCACGATCCGCTCAAGCAGTGGAAGCTGAGCCCGATGGACCTGGAATCGCAGCGCCGCTGGGAGGACTACACCAAGGCCAAGGAAATCATGCTCGAGCGCACGCATATTGCCGAGGCGCCGTGGTGGGTGGTGCAGGCCGACGACAAGAAGCGCGCACGGCTGAACTGCATCCATCACCTGCTGAGCCAGGTGCCCTATGCGGAAGTGGAGGCGCCCAGCGTGGTGCTGCCGGGGCGCGAACGGCATGAGGACTATGTGCGGCAACCGGTGCCGAAGGAGATGATCGTTCCGGATGTGTATTGAGGGAACAGCCCTAGGGTTTGCACGGGTGCGCCATCGTCCCCCTGGGGTAGGCGGCTACCTATAATGAAAACAGCCACCTGTAAATCCAAGGGTGGCCGTTATCGTGGAACTGCTAGTTTTTTGGGCGGCCATGGTTGCTGCCTACCTCCTGATGAAGCGTGCCGGCTGCTTCAGCCAGCCGGTGCTTTATCCCGATTTCGACCATCCTTTCCGTTACTGGTGGGCGCATCGGCTGGGGTGCCCGCTGCCACCGCCGACTTTGCCCGATCACAGGCAACAAAAAACCCGGAGAGCGTGATGCTGTCCGGGTCTGCTTGTGTGGGCGATGCCCTGGAATTCTGTGGTGCCGAAGAGAGGAATCGAACCCCCGACCTTCTCATTACGAATGAGCTGCTCTACCGACTGAGCTACTTCGGCAACATGTTCCGGTGAACTGGAACAGCCCGCAATAGTAGCAGCGTTTTTCCGCCTTGTGAACCCCTTTGTGTCGCCCGTGCCATCCGGCCGGGGCCGAAAGAAAACGGGGCGCCACCTGGGCGCCCCGTCCTGTTGCCGCTCGGCCGGAATCAGGCCTTGTCTTCGGCTTCCAGGTGGTAGCGGGTGACGCGTTCCACTTCGTTCTTGGAGCCCAGGATCACGGAGACGCGCTGGTGCAGTTTTTCGGGCTGCACGTCCATGATGCGCTGGTGGCCGTTGGTGGCGGCGCCGCCGGCCTGTTCAACCAGCATGGCCATCGGGTTGGCTTCGTACATCAGGCGCAGCTTGCCGGGTTTTTCCGGCTCGCGCTTGTCCCACGGGTACATGAAGACGCCGCCGCGGGTCAGGATGCGGTGCACGTCGGCGACCATCGAGGCGACCCAGCGCATGTTGAAGTTCTTGCCGCGCGGGCCTTCTTCGCCGGCCAGGCATTCGTCGATATAGCGGCGCACGGGCGGGGCCCAGTGGCGCATGTTCGACATGTTGATGGCGAATTCCTTGGTGTCGTCCGGGATCGTCACATTGGAGTGCGTCAGCACGAAGCTGCCTGCCTCGCGGTCGAGCGTGAACATGTGCACGCCGTTGCCGACGGTCAGCACCAGGGTGGTCTGCGGGCCGTAGACAGCGTAGCCGGCGGCGACCTGGTGGGTGCCGGGCTGCATGAAGTCGGCCTCGGTCACGGTCTGGCCCGGCTTGGGCATGTGCAGCACCGAGAAGATGGTGCCGATCGAGACGTTGACGTCAATGTTCGACGAGCCGTCCAGCGGGTCGAACATCAGCAGGTATTCGCCCTTCGGGTAGCGGTTGGGAATCTCGTAGAACGATTCCATTTCTTCCGACGCCATCGCGGCGAGGTGGCCGCCCCATTCGTTGGCGTCGAGCAGCACTTCATTGGCGATCACGTCCAGCTTCTGCTGGGTTTCGCCCTGGACATTGCCGGTGCCGGCCGAGCCCAGCACGCCGGCGAGGGCGCCCTTGCTGACAGCGTTGGAAATGGCCTTGCAGGCGCGCGCGACCACTTCGATCAGCAGCCGCAGTTCGGGCTGGATCGTGTTGTGCTTGCGCTGCTCCTCGACCAGGTAGCGGGTGAGGCTGATGCGAGTCATGGTTGGTTCTCCTTGGATGGCCGCAATTCTACATGCCCGGCCGCGCTTGGCCGGGCAAAGGGGGCGTTGGCGGGCCTCCTTGTGTCGTTCCCGCCGCTCAGGCGGCCAGCGCCTTGCCCACGATCTCGCGCACGTCGCGCGACAGCGTGCTGCTGGCGGCGACGCGTTCCAGTTCGGCGCGCATGCGGTCGCGCAGCGCCAGTTCGTACTTCTGCCAGCGGTCCATCACCCGCGCCAGGCGCGCCGCCACTTGCGGGTTGATGGCGTCGAGCGCCAGCACCTGGTCGGCCCAGAAGCGGTAGCCCGAGCCGTCCTGGGCGTGGAACTGGGCCGGGTTGCCGGAGCAGAAGCTGAAGATCAGCGAACGCGCGCGGTTGGGGTTGCGCAGGTTGAAGGCGGGGTGCTCCATCAGCGCGAGCACGGTGTCGATGGTGCGCTTGCCGGCGTGCGGGCCGACGTCACCGCGCTGCATGCCTTGCAGCGAGAACCATTTGTCGATCACCAGCGGGTCGTCCTCGAAGCGCTCGTAGAAGTCCGCCAGCGCGTGCTCGCGGCCGGGGGCGAAGCTGTTGACCAGCGCCGACAGCGCGGCGAAGCGGTCGGTCATGTTGTCGGCGTTCTGGTACTGCTGCTCGGCCAGCGCCTGCATCGCGGCATCGCCGCCGTCGGCCAGGTAGCCGAGCGCCAGGTTGCGCAGTGCGCGCCTGGCGGCGGAGGTGGCATCGGGCGAGTAGGCGCCCGGCGTGGCGTTGCCCTCGTAGGCGGCGAGCCAGTCGGCCTGCAGCGCGCGCGCCAGGCCTTCGCGCATGAACTGGCGGGCGCGGTGGATGGCGGCGGGATCGGCCACGCCCATGCGCTCGGCCAGGTAGGCCTCGGCGGGCAGCACCAGCGCCTGTTCGCGGAAGGCGGGGTTGAGCGTGTCGTCGGTGAGCACGGCGCGCATGGCCTGCACCAGCGCGGGATCGAGCTTGAGCTCGCGCCCGGCCTGGACCTCGGCCACCAGCTGCAGCAGCGCGCGCGTGGCCAGGCGCTGGCCGGCTTCCCAGCGGTTGAAGGCATCGCTGTCGTGCGACAGCTGGAAGGTCAGCTGCGCGTCGGTGTACTCGGCATCGACGATCACCGGCGCCGAGAAGTTGCGCAGCAGCGAGGGCAGCGGGGCACTGGCGCCGCGCGGCAGGTTGATGAAGCGGAAGCTCTGCTCGGCCTGCGTGAAGTCGAGCACGCGCGTGGTCGCGCCGGGCGTGCTTTCGCCTTCGAGCTGCAGCGACAGGTCCTTGCCGTCTGCGCCAAGCAGTCCGAGCGCGAACGGGATATGGAAGGGCTGCTTCTCGGGCGTGCCGGCGCGGGTCTCGATGCCGACCTTGGGGCAGCGCTGCGACAGCGTCAGGGTCAGGCTGCCGTCGTCGCCGTTCCAGTCCGTGCGCGCCGTCACCACCGGGGTGCCGGCCTGGCTGTACCACAGGCCGAACTGCGTCAGGTCGCGGCCGTTGGCATCGGCCATGGCCGCGCGAAAGTCGTCGCAGGTGACAGCCTGGCCGTCATGGCGCTGGAAGTACAGGTCCATGCCCTTGCGGAAGCCCTCGCGGCCGAGCAGGGTCTGGTACATGCGCACGACTTCGGCGCCTTTCTCGTACACGGTGACCGTGTAGAAGTTGTTGATCTCTTCGTAGCTGTCGGGGCGCACCGGGTGCGCCATCGGGCCGGCGTCCTCGGGGAACTGCACCTGGCGCAGCACGCGCACGTCCTCGATGCGCTTGACCGCGCGGCCGGATTCCGAGCCCATCATGTCGGCCGAGAACTCCTGGTCGCGGAACACCGTCAGGCCTTCCTTGAGCGAAAGCTGGAACCAGTCGCGGCAGGTCACGCGGTTGCCGGTCCAGTTGTGGAAGTACTCGTGGCCGACTACCGCCTCGATATTGGCGAAGTCGGTGTCGGTGGCGGTCTGCGCGTTGGCCAGCACGTACTTGGTGTTGAAGATGTTCAGGCCCTTGTTCTCCATCGCGCCCATGTTGAAGTCGCCCACGGCGACGATCATGAAGCGGTCCAGGTCCAGTTCCAGCCCGAAGCGGCGCTCGTCCCAGCGGATCGAATGGATCAGCGAATCCATGGCGTGGCGGGTCTTGTCGAGGTCGCGCGCCTCGACCCAGACCTGCAGCAGCTTGTCCTTGCCGGAGGCGGACTGGATCCGTTCCTCGATGCATTCGAGCTTGCCCGCGACCAGCGCGAACAGGTAGGCCGGCTTGCGGAACGGGTCTTCCCATACGGCTTCATGGCGGCCGTCGGGCAGTTCGCGCTGGCCCACCAGGTTGCCGTTGGACAGCAGCACCGGATAGGCGGCGCGGTCGGCGCGCAGCGTGACGCGGTAGGTCGCCATCACGTCGGGGCGGTCCAGGAAGTAGGTGATGCGGCGGAAGCCCTCGGCTTCGCACTGGGTGAAGAAGTTGCCGTTGGACACATACAGGCCCGACAGCGTGGTATTGGCCGCGGGCTGGCAAGCGGTGGTGATCTCCAGCGTGCCCTGCGCCGGCAGGCCGGGGATGGTCAGCGTGCCGGCATCCTGGGTCGCGTCGGCGACCGGCTTGCCGTCCAGGCTGACGCCGATCAGTTCGAGTTCCTCGCCGGCCAGCACCAGCGGTGCGTCGGGCGCGCCGGCCTGGCGCGCGAAGCGCAGCGTGCTGGTGACCACGGTGCGCTGGGGATCGAGGTCCAGCACCAGTTCGGCGTGGTCGATGGCGAACGGCGGCGGGGTATAGTCTTTGCGATAGACGGTAACGGGCGTGTCGGTGCGCAGCATGGAAAGATCCTGTCTTCGGAAGACCGTTAGGAAAGGGGGCGGGCCATGCGCGCGGCAGCGAAGCATGGCGCTGAAGTCCTCATTGTAGCCAAGGGGTCGGGGCGCGGCCCGGCGCGGCACGGCATCGGCAAGCTGCGGGGAATTCCGCGCCGGCGGCGTGGTCTCAGAGACACGTGGGTATTCAGAGGAAAGCGAGGTAGCACTATGTGGCAGCGCGCAGGCGGTGTCGGCAATGCGGGAGCGGCAGGCGCGTGGCCGGGGCCGCGCGGGTGGTGGGGGGCGATGGCGTTGCTGGCGGCGCTGCTGCTGTCGGGGTGCGCCAGCACCGTGGTGACCGATGTCACGGCGTTCCGCCAGCCCGGCTGGCAGAACGATGCGCCGCGCACCTACAGCTTCGAGCGCAGCGCCGAGCAGGCGGCGCAGCTGGACCGCCAGACCTATGAGCAGTGGCTGGCCACGGCGCTGGCGGGGATCGGCTTCGAGCAGGTGCCGGCGAAACAGGCGCGCTATCGCGTCAGCATGGATTTCGATGCCGCGCCCGGCATCGTGCGCGTGGCCGAGACCGTCTACCCGGACCCGTGGTACGGCCCGTGGGGCCCGTACTGGGGGCCTGGCTACTACCGCCCGTACGGGCCCTGGGGTCCGTGGGGCCCATGGGGCCCGGGCTACTGGCCGCCGCAGACCGTGGTGCGCGACATTTCGGTGACGTTCTCCAGCCTGCGGGTGTATTTCAGGGATGCGGCCAGCGGCAAGCGGGTCTACCAGGTCACCGCGCAGAACCAGACCGAGAACGGCAGCCTGCCTGCGGTCATGCCCTACCTGATCCGCAGCGCCTTTACCGACTTCCCGGCCGAGAGCGGCCGTCCGCGCCGGGTGACGCTCGAGGTCGAGAAGAACGCAAAGTAGGGCCGCCGGGGCCGGCCGCGCGGTCCCGGCCAGACGATGCGTGCGGATGCATGCACGGGCATGCCTCTGCACCTGTATTGCATACGCAATGGTAAAAGCTGTTTAACTGGAATAATCCACCCAAAAAGCGGCCTGCAGGCGGGCTCTGGTGGTACTTTGCGCGGACACGTGGGCTAGAATGGTTGCTCGATTTTTCCGGCCTGTCTGCCGGGATCGCCAGTATCGCTGCCAGGCGTTGTCCTTCGCTGCCGGCCCGTATCCTGAGATTTCTCGATCGGGGCTGAGCCGGATCTTGGCGGGGAGAGGGGCGCTTCCGCTCCGGGCCATTTTCCGGACGAGCCAATGAGCAGCAAGAATAGCGGTGATGCACCGCAACATGCCCCGAACAGTCCTGAAGCGCAATTGCGCCTCGCCGCGCTGGAATACCATCGCAGCCCCACCAAGGGAAAGATCCAGGTAACCGCGACCAAGGCGCTGTCCAACCAGCGCGACCTGTCGCTGGCCTATTCGCCGGGCGTGGCCTATGCCTGCGAGGAAATCGCCAAGGATCCCGCCACCGCCGCCGAGTACACCTCGCGCGCCAACCTGGTGGCCGTGGTCACCAACGGCACCGCCGTGCTGGGCCTGGGCGATATCGGCCCGCTGGCCGGCAAGCCGGTGATGGAGGGCAAGGGCTGCCTGTTCAAGAAGTTCGCCGGCATCGATGTGTTCGACATCGAGCTCGACGCGCGCGACCCGGACAAGATCGTCGAGATCGTTGCCGCGCTCGAGCCCACGCTGGGCGGCGTGAACCTGGAAGACATCAAGGCGCCGGAGTGCTTCTACATCGAGCAGAAGCTGCGCGAGCGCATGAACATCCCCGTCTTCCACGACGACCAGCACGGCACCGCCATCATTTCTACCGCGGCGCTGCTCAATGGCCTGAAGGTGGTCGGCAAGGACGTGGCCAAGGTGAAGCTGGCCGTGTCCGGCGCCGGCGCGGCTGCCATTGCCTGCCTGGACACCATGGTCAGCCTCGGCGTGAAGCGCGAGAACATCTCGGTGGTGGACTCCAAGGGCGTGATCTATGTTGGCCGCGACGCCAACATGGAAGCCAACAAGGCGCGCTACGCGCAGGACACGTCGGCGCGCACGCTGGCTGACATCGTCAAGGACGCCGACGTCTTCCTGGGTTGCTCGACCGCCGGCGTGCTGACCGCCGAGATGGTCAAGACCATGGCCGACAAGCCCATCATCCTGGCGCTGGCCAACCCCGAGCCGGAAATCCGCCCGGAAGTGGCCAAGGCCGCGCGCCCGGACTGCATCATCGCCACTGGCCGTTCGGACTACCCGAATCAGGTCAACAACGTGCTGTGCTTCCCGTACATCTTCCGCGGCGCGCTGGATTGCGGCGCGACCAAGATCACGGAAGCGATGAAGCTGGCCTGCGTCAAGGCCATCGCCGAGCTGGCCGAGGCCGAACTCAACGACGCCGTTGCCGCCGCCTACGGCGGCCGCGAGCTGAAGTTCGGCCCGGACTACATCATCCCGACGCCGTTCGACCAGCGCCTGATCGAGAAGATCGCGCCGGCGGTGGCCAAGGCCGCGGAAGAATCCGGCGTGGCCACGCGCCCGATCAAGGATCTCGAGGCGTATCGCCAGCAGCTGTCCACCTATGTCTATCACACCGGCCTGATCATGAAGCCGGTATTCTCGGCCGCCAAGGCTGCGCCCAAGCGCGTTGCCTACGCCGAGGGCGAGGAAGAGCGCGTGCTGCGTGCCGTGCAGACCGTGGTCGACGAAGGGCTGGCCCGCCCCACCCTGATCGGCCGCCCGCACGTGATCCAGATGCGCATCGAGAAGGCCGGCCTGCGCCTCAAGGCCGGGGTGGACTTCGATCTGGTCAATCCGGAAGAAGACCCGCGCTATCGCGCCTACCACGAGGCCTACCACGCGCTGCGCGGCCGCGACGGCGTGACGCCGGACATGGCCAAGGTGGCACTGCGCCGCTCCAACACGCTGATCGGCGCCATGCTGATGCATATGGGCGATGCCGATGCGCTGCTGTGCGGCACGGTGGGCCGCTTCGAGGCACACCTCGAGCACGTGCGCGACGTGATCGGCCTGGCGCCGGGCGCCAAGGTGTTCGCCGCGATGAACGCGCTGATGCTGGAAAAGCATACGCTGTTCATCACCGACACCTTCGTCAACGACGATCCCACCGCCGATGAACTGGCCGCGATCACGCAACTGGCCGCTGAGGAAATCGCGCGTTTCGGCCTCGTTCCCAAGGTCGCGCTGATGTCGCACTCGATGTTCGGCTCCTCTACCCGTCCGTCGGCGCGCAAGATGCGCGAGGCCGCGGGGATCCTTGCCAAGGTGGCTCCGCACCTGGAAGTGGAAGGCGAGATGCAGGGCGACGCTGCCCTGGACGAAGACGTGCGCCGCCACTTCCTGCCGTCGACCAAGCTGGCCGGCAGCGCCAACCTGCTGGTGATGCCGACGCTGGACGCCGCCAATATCGCCTTCAACCTGCTCAAGATCACGGGCGGTCAGGGCGTCACGGTGGGCCCGATCCTGCTGGGCGCGGCCAAGCCGGTGCACATCCTGAACCCGCAAGCCACTACGCGCCGCATCGTCAACATGACGGCCGTGGCCGTGGCGGAGAGCAACGCGGTGCGCTGATGTCCTGACGGGCGTGAGCCAATGCAAAAAGCCGGGTCTGGTGACCCGGCTTTTTCTTTGATGCTGCCCCGCGGCAAGCGCGCACGGCGCGTTGCGGGATCGGTGGCTATTGCAGCACGTTGTACTGCTCGCGCATCACGACAATGATCGACTTGGCCGCGGCGAGCTGCGTGCCCAGGTTGTCGACGGATTCTTGCGGGAAATCGACCTCGGCGCTCCAGTTGCATCCGGTATGGTCAGGCTGGTGCATTCGCACCGCGTGCAGTTCGCATTCGCCGCACTCGGGGTTGTTGTCGAGGCACTGGTTCAGGATGGCCATCAGTTCGGAACGGGTCTTCGGGTATCGCCGCATGAATCACCTCTCTCAATGTCGTTTTTGAGGTCCGGATCACCAATCTAGGAAGCGTCAAAGAGCGCTTCCAATTGAATCCACCTATGAAATACCGGCTTCCGATCCATACTGCCCGACGGCATGGGATGGCGCGGCGCAGCATTCTGGCGCCTAATTTCGGCGCAGTGTGATGTCAACGCGGCAATGAAAAAGCCCGCCGGAAGGGCGGGCTCCAGGACTGCCGATGAGACGGTTACGTCATCAGAACTTGTGACGCATGCCCACGCCGAAGGTATCGCCGTGCTCGATGCCGGTGATCTTGTCGTAGTAGTAGGCGGCGTAGACGTCGGTGCGCTTGGACAGGTTGTAGTCGTAGGCGACGGCAAACGTGTTGCGCTTGAAGTCACCGATCGCGTTCTCGGTCTTGCCATAGGCGTAGGACGCCAGTACGCTGCCGGCACCGACCGGCACCGAGGCCCCGACCTGACCGTTGGTGTGCTTGATGTCGCCGCTGGCGGCCGTGCTGGCCTTGGTCTTGATGTACTGGCCCTGGGCGAACAGCTTGACCACCTTCAAGTCGTATGTGATGCCGCCCAGCACAGCGTCCTGGCGGCTCAGGCCTGCTACCGACAGGTCGTCCGGAACCGCGTTGAAGCGGACCTGCTGGAACGCGACGGTCGCGGCGAACGGCCCGTTGAAGTACATCAGGTTGCCGCCCCATTTGTTCTGGCCCGCGGCACCTGCCTTCTCGCCTGCCGAGTAGATCAGGTTCGCGCTCAGGCCGCCGAAGTTCGGGGTGGAGTACAGCACCGAGTTGCTCCAGCCCGAGTCGCCGATGATGCCCGGATCCACCACGCCGTTGCTGGCCGCACCGAAGTAGGTGTGGAAGATGGTCGGCGAGAACACGTACGAGTCGACCAGCGGGTTGAACAGGATGGTCGAGATGAAGTACGGGGTGGTGTTGCGGCCCAGCTTCAACGTACCCAGCTTGTCATTCTGCAGGCCGACGTACGCGTTGCGGCTGAACATCGAGTCGCCGGTGAAGCGGCCGCTGTTGCCGCTGTCCGTGCGGAAGAACCCGTTCAGGTCGAAGATGGCCTTGGTGCCGCCGCCCAGGTCTTCGGTGCCCTTGATGCCCCAGTAGGACGTCTGCATACCGCCCGAGTTGGCCACCCATGCGCGCTCGCCCGAACCCGGGCTCTTGACGCCGCCGATGAACATGTCAGCCTGGCCGTACAGCGTGACGCTGGACTGGGCCATGGCCGCACCGGAAAAAAGGGTAGCCGCTACTGCCGCCAGCTTTAGTGCCGGCTTGTACTGCTTCTGCATTGTTAGACCTCCGTGGTTTTTGATCCTGCTTGGAACGTTGTGTACTGGGTCCCTGTCGGGTTCTTCTAATGTCTTGGTGCTTTTATTCGTGCCGCCTGGCTTGGCTCGGTGAGGGGTGGTGCATGGGTGCCGGCGGCATCGGGTACAGCGTTTTTTGTTATACAGGTGACGCTTTTTTGCTCAGGCGGATACTAAGTCGTCAAGCCGGAACTGCGCAATGCGATGGATCTGGTTGATGCAAGTTTGCAACTCTTGCTGCGGCGTGTTTTCCAGTCGGCGCGCGAACTCCGCGATGATCCCGTGGCGGTCGTAGCCGCGCACGGCCAGGATGAACGGGAAGCCGAACTTCTGGTTGTAGGCCGCGTTGAGCGACTGCAGGCGGTCGAACTCCTCGGGCGTGCACAGGTTCAGGCCGGCGCCGCTTTGTTCGCGCGTGGATTCGGCGGTCAGCTCGCCGCGCACGGCGGCCTTGCCGGCCAGCTCCGGGTGGGCGCGCACCAGCTTGAGCTGGGCCGCCTCGCCCGCTTCATCGACCGCCTTGCGCAGTGCCTGCGCCAGCGCTGCGCCGTCGGCGAAGGGCCGCTGCGCGGCTGCGGTCTCGGCAAACCACGGCGAGTGTTCGTAGATGCCGCCCAGCACCTGCACGAACTCCGCGACAGGCATGGTGTTGAGTTGGGCGATGGTGCAGGTCTGGCTCATGCTTGGTTCCGGGGGGTGTAGGGGTGGGTATCGGCCCAGTGGCGGGCGATGTCGACACGGCGGCAGATCCACACCTTGTCGTGTCCCTGCACATAGTCGAGGAAGCGCTGCAGCGCGCGGAAGCGGCCCGGGCGGCCGAGCAGGCGGCAGTGCATGCCGATCGACAGCATCTTGGGGCT